>JARRPE010000113.1:0-5089 GCA_037383205.1 Methyloceanibacter sp. | reverse complement strand
TGACTTCACGAAGGAGGCCGCGCCTTCTTTCTGAAGCTGCGCCGCAAGATCGGCAACGGAAATACCGGCCTTCTCGAAGGCGGCGAGCGTCTCCTCGCAGTCGCCGCCGTCCGGGGACAGCACGCCGCTGAGCTTGCCATGGTCGCCAAAGGCCAGCAGCGTCTTGTCGGGCATGGTGTTGACCGTGTTTGGTGCGGCCAGCGCCTCCACATAGAGCGTGTCGGGCGCGGATGGGTCCTTGGTGCTGGTCGAGGCGAAGAGGAGCCGCTGCGGCCGCGCACCCATCGACTCCAGCCGCTGCCAGCGGTCGCTGTCCAGCAGCTTGCGATAGTCGCGATAGGCTTGGGTCGAGACCGCGATGCCGAGCTTGTCCTTCAGCTCCGCAGGCACCTTGTCGAGCACCGCCTTGTCCCAGCGGCTGACAAAGACCGAGGCGACCGAGCGCACGTCCGGCGAAAGCCCTTCGGCGACGCGCCGCTCCAGGCCCTTCATGTAGGCGTCGGCCGCATCGATGCAGTGCTGCGAAGAGAACAGCAGCGTCACGTTGACGGACACGCCCGAATAGATCGCTTCCTCGATCGCGGGCAGGCCTTCCTTCGTGCCGGGAATCTTGATGAACAGGTTCGGCTTGTGGGCCCGTTCGAACAAGCGCTTCGCCTCCGCAACGGTGGCCTCCGTGTCGTAGGCGAGGAGAGGCGAGACTTCGAGCGAGACGAAGCCGTCGACGGTGGCAGTGTGTTCATGGACGGGCAGGAACATGTCCGCGGCGCGCGACAGGTCTTGCAGTGCCAGTTCGAAGAACAGCGCTTCGCCGGAATAGCCTGCCTTGAACAGGCGCTTCACCTCGTCGTCGTAGCTCTCGCTTTTCGAAATGGCGTTGTCGAAGATCGTCGGGTTCGACGTGAGGCCCGTCACGGCGTACTCGTCGATATACTTCCTGAGCGTGCCGCTATCGAGCATGTCGCGGGTGATGTCGTCGATCCACAGGCTTTGTCCGAGATCGTGCAAGGCTTTGGTGGGCTTCACGGGTCTATCTCCTCATTGGGCCGTCAGAGCGTACTGAAATCGTGCATCATCAATTCGGAGATGCGGGCGATCTCGATATCCGCCGGCGGCAAGTCTTTCAGTTTTTCTGGATCGTTGGCGTAATGGCCTTGGCGCGGGAAAACCGTGGTGACGTTATCCCCCCAGGCGCGCTTCACCGCATCGAGGACGCTGAGCTTGTCGTCGATCAAGACATAGTGCTTTGCGGGAAAGGCCCGCTTAACGGCGTCCAGCTCGGTCTCTTTGTGCACATAGTTGAGCACGCGCCCGCCGAACGCGGCGATCAGCCCGGCGCGCTCCAGCTTGTGCGGCTGGTAGACCCCGTCACCGTCGGTGAGGATCACCGGCAGGCCCCATTGGCTGACATAGCGAACGGTGGCTAGCGCATCCGGGAACAGCCGTTCCGCAAAGGGATAGTCGATGACCCAGTTCGCGAGTTCGCCGATGCGCATGTCGTCGATATGGGCGAGACGGAACCGCTCCAGCGTACCGAGGAAGTCCGCATAGCCGTGCTTGCTGCGCTGCTCCTCGTAAATCCTCCAAAGCTCGTCTCTGGCGTCATCGCCAAAGGTCGCCGCAACGTAGTTGCCCAAATCCGACTTCATGCGGTCGTTATCCAGCAACGTGTCGTCCACGTCGAAGAGAAAGACGGCCTTGTGCGTGTCGGTCATGGTGATCGGTGTTTTCGCGTTCGGCTATTTCGGGCTTGGATTGAGCCAGCGTCCGTCCACGCCGAAGAGCTGGTCGGCCTCGCTTGGTCCCCACGTGCCCTGTTCGTAGCTGTAGACCGGCGTGACATTGTCGAGGATCGGCCCGACGATGCGCCACTCCGCGTCCACGATGTCTTCACGGGTAAAGAGGTCGGCAATGCCCTCCATGGCGTCCCCCAGTAGCCGCTGGTAAGGCGGCCTGTCGACGCCGGGCTGCCGCGTCAGCACCAGCTCCACGTCGTCGCCGATCATGCGATCTCCAGGCACTTTCACGCGCGTGCCGAGGGCGATCGCGACGTCGGGCTGTATCCGGAAGCGCATATGGCCGCAGCCGATGGCCTTGATCTCACCGAATGTCTCGCGCGGGGGGCGTTTGAATTCGACGACCGCCTCGGCCACTCTGACGGGCAGGCACTTGCCCGTGCGGATGAAGATCGGCACGCCTTCCCAGCGCCAGCTGTCGATGTAGAGCTTGGCCGCTGCGTAGGTCTCCACCGTCGAGCCCGGCCGGACGCCGGGAACGCTCTGATAGCCCTGGTACTGGCCGCGCACGATGTGGTTCGCGTCGAGCGGGCGCACGGATTTCAGGAGGCTCGCCTTGCGGTCCCGCAGGGCTTCGTGCTCCTGACCGGTCGGTGGATCCATCGTGAGCGATGCGAGGATCTGCAGCATGTGGTTCTGCAGCACATCGCGGATGGCGCCGGCGCTGTCGTAGAAAGAGCCGCGATCCTGCACGCCGAAATTTTCGGCCATCGTGATCTGTATGCTGCGCACATAGTTGCGGTTCCACAGCGGCTCGAAGATCGAGTTGGCAAAGCGCGTGTACAGAATGTTCTGCACCGGCTCCTTGCCGAGATAGTGATCGATGCGGAAGATGTTCTTTTCGGAAAAGTACTTGTCGAGGATCTGGCTGAGTTCGTCCGCCGATTCCCGATCCCGGCCGAACGGCTTCTCCACCACGAGACGCGCGTTCTCCGCGCAGCCTGAATTTGCGAGCTGGCCGGCGACCTCGGAAAAGAGGAACGGCGGAATGGCCAGGTAGTGCAGGGGACACTTGGCGTCACCCAACTCCTTACGCAGCTGCGTGAACACCTTGGGGTCAGCGTAATCACCCGACACGTAGTGCAGCAGGCTCAAGAGCTTCTTGTAGGCGTCACTCTCGATGTCCCCGCCATGGGTCTTGATGCTATCCTCGGCGCGCTTCTTGAACTCATCGAGCGACCATTCCGTGCGCGCGACCCCGATGATGGGAATGTCCAATCCCTCGTCCCGCACAAGGCCGAGAAGCGCGGGAAAGATCTGCTTGAACGCAAGATCGCCACTGGCGCCGAAAAAGACGAATGCGTCCGATTGAGTTTGGTTCGGTATAGCCATGGCGCTGTCGACTTAGTCCGTCTTCTCGAGATGGCCGCCGAATTCGAAACGCATGGCGGACATGAGCTTGTCGGCAAACTCCGCGTTACCCCGCGAGGCGAAGCGCGAGAACAGGGCCGATGAGATAACGGGGGCTGGCACGCCTTCGTCGATAGCGGCGAGCAGGGTCCAACGGCCTTCGCCCGAGTCGGACACGCGGCCCTCGAAATTAGCGAGGTCCGGGCTCTTGCGCAGCGCGCTTGCGGTCAAGTCGAGCAGCCACGAGCCGATCACGCTGCCGCGGCGCCAGACTTCGGCAACCTCGGGCAGATTGATGTCGTACTGATAAAATTCCGGGTTCCGCAGCGGCGTCGTCTCTGCGTCCGTGGTTTGCCTGGTCCTGCCGATATTGCCGTGGTGCAGAATGTTCAGGCCTTCTGCATAGGCAGCCATGATTCCGTACTCGATGCCGTTGTGCACCATCTTGACGTAATGCCCTGCGCCATTTGGCCCACAATGCAGATAACCATTCTCGGCGGCCGACGGCTCGCCGGTCGCGCCCGGCGTCCGGGGCGCTTCGTCCACGCCCGGCGCCAATGTCTTGAAGATGGGGTCGAGGTGGGCGACCACGTCGTCCTCCCCGCCGATCATCATGCAATAGCCGCGCTCGAGGCCCCAGACGCCGCCGCTGACGCCGACGTCCACATAGTGAATGCCTTTGTCCTTCAGTTCACCCGCGCGGCGGATGTCGTCGTGATAGTAGGAGTTGCCGCCGTCGATAATAATGTCGCCGGCGTCCAACAGCGGCGTGAGCTCGGAGATGACCGCGTCCACAGCGCCCGCTGGCACCATCATCCAGACCGCACGGGGCTTATCGAGCCCGTCCACGAAGGTCTTCAGATCGGTGCTGCCCTTGGCGCCCTTGGCGATGAGGCCGTCGACCGCCTCGGCATGGGTGTCGAAAACGTGGCAGTCGTGTCCTGCCTTCATGGCGCGAATGACCATGTTGGCGCCCATCCGGCCGAGGCCGATCATGCCGAGTTGCATAGCGTCTCTCCTCGATTCCTAGTCTTAAGACATGCGCTGCGGTCTCGCCGCGCGCGGTAGTTCTATTTTCCCAATGTCTTCTTGGCGGCCTCGGCGACTTTCTCGGGTGTGAAACCGAAATGCTCCGAGACGACCTTGAGCGGCGCCGACAGGCCAAACGTATTCATGCCGAGTACGATGCCATTAGGCCCTGCGTAGCGATCCCAGCCGAGCGGCGAAGCTTCCTCGACAGTGACGCGCGCGGTAATCTCCTGCGGCAGAACCGAACGCTTGTAGTCGTCGCTCTGCTCCTCGAACATTTCGCGGCACGGCATCGACACGACGCGGGCTTTGATGCCGTCCTTGGCCAGAATGTCCCGTGCGGCTACGCAGAGCGCCACTTCGCTGCCCGTGCCGATCAGGATTATGTGCGGCTTGCCGCCCTCCGCGTCCACCAGCACATAGGCGCCTTTGGCAAGGCCCGAGGCGGGCGCCATGGTGGAGCGGTCGAAAGTCGGAACGGCTTGCCGCGTGAGGACCAGCGCCACGGGGCGGGTCTTGTGCGGCATCATCAGGCGATAGGCCTCCACGGTTTCATTGGCGTCCGCGGGCCGGATGACAACGAGCCCCGGCATGGCGCGCAACGAGGCGAGTTGCTCGACCGGCTGATGGGTCGGACCGTCCTGACCGAGGCTGATGGAGTCGTGGGTCCAGATATGGAGCACGGGAAGATCCATCAGCGAGGACAAGCGGATCGACCCGCGCGCATAGTCCGTGAAGATCAAGTAGCAGGAATCGTAGGCCCGCAATCCCGACAGCACCATGCCGTTGACCACGGCGCACATGCCGTGCTCGCGGATTCCGTAGCGCATGTTGTGCCCGGCATAGTCGCCGAGCTCGCCATAAGCCTGGAACTCGCCGGCGTCTTCATAGTCGAGAATGACTTTCGTGCTGCC
>JARRPE010000112.1:0-6121 GCA_037383205.1 Methyloceanibacter sp. | reverse complement strand
CACCGTGATCGGCTACGGCGCGCCCAACAAGCAAGGCACGTCCTCGACCCACGGTTCCCCGCTGGGCGATGAGGAGATCGCTGGCGCGCGCGAGGCGCTCGGCTGGTCGCATCCTCCCTTCGTGGTGCCGGATGAGATCCTCTCGGTATGGCGCGAGGCAGGCCGGCGCAACCGGGCCGCATTCGACCGCTGGACAGAGGCCGCCGCGAAACTGGCCCCGGACGCTCTCACGCATCTTGTCGACCCAGTGGATACGAAAGTGGCCGCGGCAATCTCCGAAGCCATTGCCGGCATCAAGGGCGATTTCGCCGCCGAGGGCGCGAAGCTCGCCACGCGGCAGTCCTCGCAGAAGGTGCTCGAGCGCCTCGTTCCCGTTGTGCCGGGGCTGGTCGGCGGCTCGGCGGATCTCACCGGTTCGGTCGGTACGCTGACGAAACAGCACGGCATCGTGAAGACAGGCGACTTTGCCGGGAACTACATTCACTACGGCGTGCGCGAGCATGCCATGGGCGCCGCCATGAACGGCATGGCTCTGCACGGCGGCATTGTTCCGTATGCCGGAACCTTCCTGGTGTTCTCCGACTACTGCCGGCCGGCCATCCGGCTGTCGGCGCTGATGGAGCAGCGCGTCGTCTATGTGATGACCCACGATTCCATCGGCCTCGGCGAGGACGGACCGACCCATCAGCCGGTCGAGCAATTGGCCGCGCTCCGGGCTATTCCCAATCTCAACGTGATGCGCCCGGCGGACTCCGTCGAGTGCGCCGAGTGCTGGGACATTGCGCTCAAGTCCAAGTCGACGCCCGCCATCATGACGCTCACGCGCCAAGGTCTGCCGCTGTTGCGGACGGCGCCGACCAACGAAAATCTTTGCGCAAAGGGCGCGTACGTCCTCATCGAGCCGGAGGGCGCACGCGATGTCACGCTGCTTGCGACCGGATCGGAAGTGTCGCTCGCCGTCGAGGCGGCAAACCTGCTCGGCGCCGAGGGCGTCAAGGCCGCGGTCGTCTCGATGCCGTGTTGGGGGCTGGGGCCGAAGGGCGCTTTCGTCGGGATGCACGGATTTGGTGCTTCCGCCCCGGCTGGAGAGCTCTATAAGCATTTCGGCATCACGCCCGAGGCCGTCGCGGCCGCGGCGCGCGAGCTCATTGTTTAAGTCATAGATACGTAAAGGGTAGGGAGGTTATGGCTACACCACGCGTTGCCATTAATGGATTTGGCCGGATCGGCCGTTTGACGTTCCGGGCCTTCATGGAGGCCGGCCGCGATGATCTCGACTTCGTGGCGATCAACGATCTCGGCTCGGCGGATATGAATGCTTTGCTGCTCGAGTACGACACCGTGCACGGCAAGTTTCCCGGCGAGATCTCGGTGGACGGCAACAGCCTCACCGTCAACGGCAAGGAAGTAGCGGTGCTGGCCGAGCCCAATCCCGAGCAGCTGCCCTGGGACGAGCTCGGTGTCGACATCGTTATGGAATGCACGGGCCGCTTCACCAAGCGCGAGACCGCGGCCCAGCACTTGAAGGCTGGCGCAAAGCGTGTGCTCGTGTCCGCGCCGTGCTCGGGCGCCGATCTCACCGTGGTCTATGGCGTCAATGACCAGAAGCTCACCGAGGCCGACGTCGTCGTGTCCAACGCTTCTTGCACCACCAACTGCCTCGCACCCGTGGCCGAAGTCCTGCACAAGCTGGTCGGCATCGAGCGCGGCTATATGACGACGATCCATGCCTATACGGGCGATCAGCGGACGGTGGACACGCTTCACAGCGATCCGCGCCGCGCCCGCGCCAGTGCCGCGAATCTGATTCCCACGTCGACAGGCGCGGCGAAGGCAGTCGGTCTGGTTCTGCCCGAGCTCGCAGGCAAGCTCGACGGCGCGTCCATCCGGGTGCCCGTGCCGAATGTCAGCCTGGTCGACCTCACGTTCCAAGCGGGGCGCAAGACGAGCGCCGACGAGATTAATGAGGCCGTGGCCGAGGCCGCGTCCAAGGCGCCGCTTCTGGGTGTGCTTGGTGTCAACGACAAGCCGCTCGTGTCGTCGGATTTCAACCACAGCCCGCTCAGCTCCGTGTTCGACGCAACCGGCACGCAAGTGATCGACGGCACGTTCTGCCGCGTCGTCGCCTGGTACGACAACGAATGGGGCTTCTCCAACCGGATGAGCGACACCGCGGTTGCGATGGGACGCTTGCTATGACCTCTGGGAACGGCATGGCGGATATCGATCTCGCCAGCATCAAGACCATCGAGGGGCTTGATGTGGCAGGCAAGCGTGTCCTTGTCCGTGCCGATCTCAACGTGCCGGTTGAGAAGGGGACCGTCGCGGACGCGACGCGCATCGAGCGCGTTCTGCCGACGATCGAAGCCCTGCGCAAAGCCGGTGCGAAGGTCGTGCTCATGTCGCATTTCGGCCGTCCCAAGGGGGAGCGCTCACCCGAGACGTCGCTGCAACCCGTCGCCACGAAGCTTACCGAGCTTTTGGGGGCAGACGTCTTGTTCCTCGACGATTGCATCGGTTCGGATGTCGAGGTGGGCATCGCCTCGCTCAAGGACGGCGATGTCGCACTGCTCGAAAATCTGCGCTACCACGCCGGCGAAACGAAAAACGACATCGAATTTGCCAAGCAGCTCGCCGCCCTCGGCGACATCTATGTGGACGATGCGTTTTCCTGCGCCCACCGGGCCCATGCCTCCGTCGAGGCGATAGCGCGTCTCATGCCCGCCTATGCGGGGATGGCGATGATGGCGGAGATCAATGCCTTGAGCGCCGCGTTGGAGGACCCGAAGCGTCCCGTGGTGGCCATTGTCGGCGGCGCCAAAGTGTCCACGAAGATCGAGGTGCTGACCAATCTGGCGCAGCGCATGGACATGATCGTGGTGGGCGGCGGCATGGCCAACACGTTCCTTTTCGCCGAGGGGACCGACGTCGGCAAATCTCTGTGCGAGCCGGACTTCGTCGACACGGTCAAGGAAATCACCGAGAAGGCCAAGGCGTCCGGTTGCGAGATCGTGCTGCCCGTGGATGTGGTGGTCGCGGACAGCTTGGCCGAAGGCGTCGACACATCGGTGTGCGGCGTCGACGAGATTCCGGCCGAGGCCTTGGCCTTGGACTGGGGGCCGAAAAGCGTCGCCATGCTGATCGAGAAGCTCGAAGGCGCCCACACCATTCTATGGAACGGGCCGCTTGGTGCGTTTGAAATCGCGCCCTTTGGCGCGGCGACCTTTGCGCTCGCGCAAGAAGCGGGCGCGCGCTCGAAAGCCGGCAAGCTTATTTCCGTTGCCGGCGGCGGCGATACGGTGCGCGCACTCAACATGGCGGGCGCCGCGGAGAACTTCACCTATATCTCAACGGCAGGCGGCGCTTTTCTCGAATGGCGCGCCGGTGAGCAATTGCCGGGCGTTGCCGTGCTGGCGGGCGATTCCAATCCCCCACAGTCGGCGGTGGCGTGAATATGGCACGAGAGATCGTCATCGCGCCGTCGATCCTCTCGGCGGACTTCGCCAAGCTCGGCGCGGAAGTCGAGGCGATCGACCGCGACGGATGCGATTGGGTCCATCTCGACGTCATGGACGGTCACTTCGTGCCGAACATTACCTTCGGGCCTGATGTCGTCGCGGCGCTTCGGCCGCACTCGGACAAAGTCTTCGACACGCATTTGATGATCGCCCCCTGCGATCCCTATCTTGACGCGTTTGCGAAGGCCGGTTCCGACATCATCACCGTTCACGCGGAAGCTGGTCCCCATCTCGACCGCTCGCTGCAGCACATTCGGAGCCTCGGCAAGAAGGCGGGCGTGAGCCTCACGCCGTCGACGCCGGAAAGCGCGATCGAATATGTGCTCGATAAGCTCGATCTGGTCCTGGTAATGACCGTCAATCCGGGTTTCGGCGGCCAGACCTTCATCCCGGCGCAGCTCGAGAAGATCCGCGCCATCCGAAAGATGATCGGGGAACGGCCGATCTATCTGGAGGTCGATGGTGGCGTCAACGTCGATACGGCCGGGCTTGTCGCCGAGGCCGGCGCCGATGCGCTGGTGGCGGGCTCCGCCGTCTTCAAGAACGGGGATTATGCAAAGAACATCGCCGCCATCCGCGAGGCGGCCAGGGCGGGCGTCGCGGCCTGATGGGAAGCCTCCAGCCGTGCCAAGCCGTCATCTTCGATCTCGATGGCACGCTTGCGGACACGGTAGGCGACCTTGCGCTGGCCATTGAGAGAACCCTGGCTGATTTCGGTCTGCCGCCCCATCCCGAAGACGTAGTCCAGGGCATGGTGGGTAACGGTCTCAGGAAACTCGTCGATCGGGCCTTCGCCGCGCACGGCGTGACGCTCGACGAGGCGGAGCACAAGAAGGCCTTCGCGCGCCTGCTTGTCCACTACAGCGCCGATCCCTTCGAGAACTCGAAACTGTATCCCGGCGTTCGTGAGACCTTGGAGCAGTTGAATGCGGCGGGTATCGAGTGCGCCGTGCTGACCAACAAGATGGAGCCGATCGCCCACGATGTCCTGAACGGCCTCGGGATCGCGGACCTGTTCAAGGTGGTGCACGGCGAGAAGGACGGCCGCCCGCGCAAACCCGATCCCGCCAGCGCGCTCGAACTCATACAAGTGCTCGGCACGGAGCCGGAGACGACGCTCCTGGTCGGCGACAGCGGCACGGACTTGAAAACGGCGCGTGCCGCCGGTCTGCGGGCGGTCATGGTCTCCTACGGCTACTCGACGGTGCCGGTGGCGACGCTCGGACCGGATGCCGTCATCAACCATCTTCACGAACTGGTGGGCGGCCTTGCTCTCGCCCCGGAAGCGGACTAGCACAAGCCCATGGACGTCACCTATTACGGCGCGCTTCTGGCAGGCTTTCTGAGTTTCCTCAGCCCATGCGTTCTGCCGCTAGTCCCGCCCTATCTCTGCTTCCTCGGCGGCACCACCTTCGACCAGCTCACGGGCGAAGACGAGACCCCGGCGCATGTCTACCAGACGGTGGTCTTGTCCTCGATCGCCTTCGTGCTGGGTTTCACGACGGTCTTCGTGATTCTCGGCGCCACGGCCACGGCTCTCGGGCAGATGGTCGTGACCAACCTGCCGATCCTGTCGAAGATCGCAGGCATCGTGATCATCATCGCGGGCCTGCATTTTCTGGGCGTGATCCATATTCCGATCCTCCACCGCGAAGCGCGCTACCACGCCGACACCCGTCCCGCCGGGCTCTTCGGCGCCTACGTTATCGGCCTTGCCTTTGCTTTCGGCTGGACGCCATGCATCGGCCCGGTGCTCGGGGCGATTTTGGCGGTAGCTGCCGGCGGAGAGACCGTCAGCAAGGGCGTAAGCCTGCTGTTCGTCTATTCGCTGGGGCTCGGGATCCCCTTCGTCTTGGCCGCTTTGGCTGTGAAACCGTTCATGCGGGCCCTCCAGCGCTTCAAGAAACATCTGGGGAAGGTCGAGAAGATCATGGGCGCGCTTCTCGTCCTAACCGGCATACTCTTCCTGACAAACTCCATGACCCTCATCGCAGGCTGGATTCTGCAAACCTTCCCGTCACTGGCGACGATTGGCTGACCGGTCTGCACCCGCGCAAGTTCTGCCGAACGGCCTGCTTGCTCTGGCTAGGTGGGCGGCTCTTACTGACCCTCTCGGACACCGGACAAGATGACAAGACACAGAACCCCGATTGCACTCACCATCGCCGGTTCGGATTCCTCGGGCGGCGCAGGCATCCAAGCCGACTTGAAAACGTTTTCAGCCCTTGGCGTCTACGGCGCGAGCGCCATTACCGCGCTCACCGCACAGAATACACTCGGCGTGGACGACATCATGGCCGTGCCGCCGGAGTTCGTGTTGGCCCAGATGCAGGCCGTGGCGGGCGATCTCGACGTCGGGGCCATCAAGATCGGAATGCTTGCCACGGCGGAAACCGTCGATGCCGTGGCAACGGGCCTCGACCTCTTCGACGGCGTGCCTGTTGTGCTGGATCCCGTGAGGGTCGCGACGAGCGGAGATCTGTTGCTGGATGAGGATGCGGTCGGAATCCTGCGCGAACGGCTCGTGCCGCGGGCGACGCTGATCACCCCCAATCTCGCCGAAGGCGCTGCCTTGCTCGGGGAACCGCCTGAGAGCAGGGAGC
>JARRPE010000111.1:0-9011 GCA_037383205.1 Methyloceanibacter sp. | reverse complement strand
CCTTCATCCGGAAATTGCGGGCCGCGGGACTTGGCGTCTACTGGGTCGGATTGCCGGTGATGCGCTCGGCCGGTCAGCGGTCTGCCGCCGAACGCCTCAACGACGTCTTCCGTGAGAAGGCGTTCGTGAACGGCGCCAAGTTCATTGATACTCGGAGCGAATTTGCCGACGAGAACGGCCAATACACGCTGGTCGGCACCGATGAGGACGGCCGGTCGCAGCGCATGCGCGACGGCGACGGTTTCACCTCGCGTGGCAACCTGAAACTGGCCAAGCTCATCAACAAGGAACTGAGCAAGGATATCGAGCTTGCGAAGAAGGAACGCGACATTCCGCTCGCCGGCGACCCGGAGGAGCAGGACAAGGTGGCCAAGGGGCTGACGTCGGAGCCCGAGCCCGCCACCCAGACTGCCGCTACCGGCGACCCGGCAGGCGGGGGTGACGAAGACGACTTGCGGGACGACCGCATCGGAGACGTCAGCGTCGTGCGGCCCAATCGCGGCGCGGCGGCGCCGATCAGCGATCCCGATGGCGAGACGGGCTCTGGTGGCGCCGCTTAGCGCGGCAGCGTCGTCGATCCCATCAGGAATTTGTCGATCGCATGGGCGGCTTGCCGTCCTTCGCGGATGGCCCAGACCACGAGCGATTGGCCGCGGCGCATGTCGCCCGCAACGAAGATCTTCTTCTTTGAGGTCTGGTAGTCAACGTCGTTGGCTTTGACGTTTCCGCGCTGATCGAGGTCGACCTTGAGTTCGGCGATCATGCCTTCGTGGACCGGGTGCAGGAAGCCCATGGCGAGGAAGACAAGGTCCGCCGGGATCGTGAATTCGCTTCCCTCGATCGGCTGCATCTGGTCGTCGAGACGGACGCATTCCAGCTTCTCGACCTTGCCGTCGCCGATGAATCGGTTGGTCGCCACGCTGAAGTCGCGCACCGCGCCTTCCGCCTGGCTCGACGATGTGCGGAACTTGAGCGGCCAGTGCGGCCAGGTCAGCGCCTTGTTTTCGTGCTCGGGCGGCTCGGGCATGATTTCGAGCTGCGTCACGGCCGTCGCGCCTTGCCGGAACGACGTTCCGATGCAGTCCGACCCCGTATCGCCGCCGCCAATCACGACCACGCGCTTTCCTTCGGCGGTGATGGAGTTGACATCGCCCAGCGGTTCGCCCGACACGCGGCGGTTCTGCTGCGGCAGGAACGTCATCGCGAAGTGCACGCCGTCGAGATCGCGTCCCGGCACGTCGAGATCGCGCGGATGTTCCGATCCACCTGCAAGCAGCACGGCGTCGTACTCGCTCTCCAAGTCCCGGATGCTGGTATCCTTGCCCACTTCGACGTTGCAGTGGAACGTGACGCCCTCGGCCTCCATCTGCGCCACGCGGCGCTCGACGACGGTCTTCTCCATCTTGAAGTCGGGAATGCCGTAGCGGAGAAGTCCGCCAGGGTGCGCGTTCTTCTCGAACACATGCACGTCGTGGCCGGCGCGCGCGAGCTGCTGCGCGGCCGACAGACCGGCCGGTCCCGACCCGACAATCGCGACGCGCTTGCCGGTCTTCTTGTCCGGCGGCTGCGGCACGACCCAGCCTTCGTCGAAAGCGCGGTCCGCGATGGCGCGCTCGATGGATTTGATGGTCACCGGCTCGTCGATGATGTTCAGCGTGCACGCCGCCTCGCATGGCGCCGGGCAGATGCGTCCCGTCACTTCCGGGAAGTTGTTCGTCGAGTGCAGGTTCTGCGCCGCGTCCTGCCAATCGGAATGGTAGACGAGGTCGTTCCAGTCGGGGATCTGGTTGTTGATCGGGCAGCCCGTGTGACAATAGGGGATGCCGCAATCCATACAGCGCGCGGCCTGTTTCTTGATCTCCGCTTCGCCCGGATCGAGCACGAACTCCTTGAAGTGGCGCACACGGTCGGCCGCGGGCTGATACGCCCGGTCTTCCCGCTCGATCTCCAGAAACCCTGTTACTTTGCCCATTCGTTTAGGATCTCCGCCCTAACTCATCTCATCCCTGCCAAGCCTCGGCGGCACCGAGGCCCGGCTCTCTCACGTTAGCGCTGCCGCTTATTTGCCGGTCTCGCGCAGGCCGATTTCGATCGTGCCGAGCCCATCCGGGTCGGCGGCCTGTTGACGTGCCATCTCCTGCAGCGCGCGGCGGTATTCCACCGGCATCACCTTCACGAACTTCGGTAGGTAGCTGGACCAATTGTCCAAGATCTCCCGTGCGCGGCCCGAGCCGGTGTAGTGCAGATGGTTCTCGATCAGCTTGCGCAGCCGCAACGCGTCGTGGCGCGTCATGTCCGTGAGATCCACGAGCCCGTGGGTCTCCAGGTCGCCGCCTTCGTGGAGATACTTCTCCATGGCTTCGTCTTCGCTTGGGATCGGCTCGAGTTCGACCATGGCCATGTTGCAGCGTTGTTCGAAATCGCCGTCCTCGTCGAGGACGTAGGCGATGCCGCCCGACATGCCGGCCGCGAAGTTGCGGCCCGTGCGTCCGATCACGACGACCACGCCGCCGGTCATGTACTCGCAGCCGTGATCGCCGGTACCTTCAATGACCGCCGTGGCGCCGGAATTACGCACGCCGAAGCGTTCGCCGCCGACACCCTGGAAGTAGCACTCGCCGGAAATGGCGCCGTAAAGGACCGTGTTGCCGACGATGATCGACTTCTCGGGGACGATCTTCGATTCCTCCGGCGGGCGGACGATGATGCGGCCGCCGGACAGGCCCTTGCCCACATAGTCGTTGCCTTCACCGACGAGGTCGAATGTCACGCCGTGGGCAAGCCAGGCGCCGAAGCTCTGGCCGGCGGATCCGTTGAAGCGGACCCAAATCGTGTCGTCCAGGAGGCCGGCATGGCCGTAGCGCGTTGCGATCTCTCCCGACAGCATCGCACCGGTCGAACGGTCAACGTTCTTGATCGGCAGATCGAGCTTGACCGGTGACTTCTCCTCGATCGCCGCGCGCGAGAGCTCGATCAGCTTGGTGTCGAGAACGGTCTCGAGCCCATGATCCTGCAGCTCCGTATGCCGGATCGGGTGCTTATCGGCGTTGTCGGGCTTGTGGAACAGCTTGGTGAAGTCGAGGCCGCGCGCCTTCCAGTGGTCGATCGCGACTTGCTTGTCCAAGACTTCCGTGTGGCCGATCATCTCCTCGAACTTCCGGTAGCCGAGCGCCGCCATGTATTCGCGCACTTCCTCGGCGACATAGAAGAAGAAGTTGATGACGTGCTCCGGCGTGCCGGTGAACCGCGCCCTCAGGACGGGATCCTGGGTCGCGATGCCGACGGGGCAGGTGTTCAAATGACACTTGCGCATCATGATGCAGCCAGCCGCGATCAGCGGGGCCGTCGAAAACCCGAACTCGTCCGCGCCGAGCAGCGCGCCGACAACCACATCCCGTCCGGTGCGCAACCCGCCGTCGACCTGGACGGCGATACGGCCGCGCAAACGGTTCAACACCAGCGTCTGCTGGGTCTCGGCCAGGCCGATTTCCCAGGGCGACCCGGCATGCTTGAGCGAGGTCAGCGGCGAAGCGCCCGTGCCACCCTCGAACCCGGAGATCGTGACGTGGTCGGACATGGCTTTGGCCACGCCGGCCGCAACCGTGCCGACGCCGACTTCCGAGACGAGTTTGACCGAAATGTCGGCCTTCGGATTGACGTTCTTGAGATCGTAGATCAGCTGCTTGAGATCCTCGATCGAGTAGATGTCATGGTGCGGCGGCGGCGAGATCAGGCCAACACCCGGGGTGGAGTGCCGCACTTTGGCGATTGTCCCATCGACCTTGTGCCCCGGCAGCTGACCGCCTTCGCCGGGCTTCGCACCCTGCGCGACCTTGATTTGAATCATGTCCGCGTTGGAGAGGTACTCCGTGGTCACACCAAAGCGGCCCGAGGCGACCTGCTTGGCCAAACGACATGGCGCCCGTGGCGAAGCGCTTCACGATCTCGCTGGCCGGCTCGACCTCGTCGAGAGGAACCGGCTTCTGGCCGAGCTCATCGGCATTCTTAATGCGGAACATGCCGCGCAGGGTCAGCAGTTCCTTGTCCTGCTGGTTGATGGCTTCGGCATAGGTGCGGTACTTTTCCGGGAGGTTTCCGCGGACTGCGTGCTGGAGATCGGCCACGACCTGCGGTCGCCAGGAATGAGCTTCGCCGCGAATCCGGAACGCATATTCGCCGCCAACCTCGAGCGCGTTGCGCAGGACAGGCGAATCGCCGAAGGCCGCCTTGTGACGTTCGACGGTCTCCAAGGCGATTTCCTCGAGACCCACGCCTTCGACCTGCGTGTTGGTGCCGGTGAAATACTTGGCCACGAAGTCCGACTTGAGCCCGACCGCGTCGAAAATCTGCGCGCCGCAATAGGACTGATAGGTCGAGATGCCCATCTTGGACATGACCTTCAGGATGCCCTTGTTGACGGCCTTGATGTAGCGCGTGATGGCCTCGTCGAGGGTGATCTCCTCGTCGAGTTCCGGCAGCAGCGTCTCAAGCGTCTCGAATGCCAGATACGGGTTGATGGCTTCGGCGCCATAGCCCGCCAGCGTGCAGAATTGGTTGACTTCGCAAGCCTCGCCCGTCTCGACCACGAGACCGACGGACGTGCGCAGTCCGCAGCGGATCAGGTGATGATGGACGGCGCTTGTCGCCAGCAGCGAGGGCAGCGGGATGCGATCGCTGTCCGTGGCCCGGTCCGACAGGATGATGATGTTGTCGCCCTCGAGCACGGCCGCCTCGGCCTTCTGGCAGAGCTTGTCCAGCGCGGCAGCCATGCCCTTCTCGCCGTCCTTGGCGGGATAGGTCATGTCGAGCGTGATGGTCAGAAACTGATTGTCGGCGACCTCGCCGATGCCGCGGATGCGCTCCAGGTTCTCGTTGGTGAGAATAGGCTGGGCGGCTTCCAGCCGCTTTTCCTTCGACGTGCCTTCGAGGTCGAGCAGGTTTGGCCGGGGGCCGATAAACGTCACCAGCGACATAACGAGTTCCTCGCGGATCGGATCGATCGGCGGGTTCGTCACTTGCGCGAAGTTCTGCTTGAAATAGGTGTGCAGCAGCTTGGGCCTGTTCGACAGAGCCGAGATCGGCGTGTCCGTGCCCATGGACCCGATCGCCTCCTGGCCCGTCTGAGCCATGGGCAGCATCAGGAATTTCAGGCTCTCTTGCGAATAGCCGAACGCTTGCTGGCGATCCAACAGGCTGACATTGGGACGCGCGGGCGCCACGGTCGCGCCGGGCAATTCATGGACCTGGATCTGCGTTTGGTCGAGCCAGGTTTGATAGGGATGCGACCCGGTCAGCTCCGCTTTGACCTCTTCGTCGGAGATGATGCAGCCCTTTTCCAGGTCGATGAGTAGCATCTTGCCGGGCTGAAGCCGCCACTTCTCGACGATCTTGTCTTCCGGGATCGGCAGGACGCCGGTCTCCGACGCCATCACGACGAGGCCGTCGTCCGTCACGAAGTACCGCGCGGGGCGCAGTCCGTTCCGGTCCAGCGTGGCGCCGATCTGCCGCCCATCGGTGAAGGCCATGGCGGCCGGACCGTCCCACGGCTCCATCAGGCATGCGTGATATTCGTAGAAAGCGCGGCGCTTTGCATCCATCAGCGGGTTGCCCGCCCACGCTTCGGGGATGAGCATCATCGCGGCGTGGGCGAGGCTGTACCCGCCTTGCACCAGGAACTCGAGCGCATTGTCGAAGCAGGCCGTGTCCGACTGTCCTTCATAGGAGATCGGCCACAGCTTCTCGATGTCATCGCCGAACAGCGGCGAGGACACGCTCGCCTGACGCGCGGCCATCCAGTTCACATTGCCCCGTAGCGTGTTGATCTCGCCGTTATGCGCGACCATGCGGAAGGGATGCGACAGCTTCCAAGACGGGAAGGTGTTCGTCGAAAATCGCTGATGGACCAGCGCCAGCGCCGAACTGAATTTCGGATGATGAAGGTCCTGGTAGTAGGCGCCCAGCTGGTAGGCCAGGAACATGCCTTTGTAGACCACCGTGCGGCACGACAGGGACACGATGTAGAAGCCGATATCGCGGCCGCCCGTCTCGCCGTTGATCGTGTTGGAGATCACCTTGCGCAGCAGGTAGAGGTGCCGCTCGAAGTCCGTCTCGTCCTTGATGCCGGGGCCGCGTCCGATGAAGACCTGCCGATGCACCGGCTCCGTCTCGATGACCTCCGGCGAAAGCGTGGCGTTGTCCGTCGGCACGGTGCGCCAGCCCAGCAGCGTCAGCCCTTCGGCTTCGATCACGCGCTCGATCGCGGACTCGCAGTAGATGCGCTGAGCCTGATTGGAGGGCATGAAGATTTGGCCGACGGCGTATTCGCCCGGTTCCGGCAGCGTGAACCCGAGCGGCGCGCAGACCTCGGCGAAGAAGTCGTGCGGAACCTGAATAAGCATGCCGGCGCCGTCGCCGTCGCGCGGGTCTGCGCCCGCGGCGCCGCGATGGGTTAGGTTCACCAGGATCTCGAGGCCGTGCTCGATGATCTTGTGGCTCTTGTTGCCCTTCAGGTCCGCGATAAAGCCGACGCCACAGGCATCGTGTTCGTTGGCCGGATCATAGAGTCCTTGCGCACGCGGCATGCCATTCGCAGCCACGTTGAAAGGTCCAGGTATGAGCGCACGGGGTGCCATCTTCTGCATGAATTCTCGACCTCGCCACTCGGGCGAGCATGTTGGGGTTGGGCCAACGGCCGTCTTCCTCACCTCTATCACCGCAAACGCAGTTGTGAGGATCGGGCCATGGTAGGCTAGCGCGCCTCTGCGCTAGCGTACGCGGCGATCTTTGGCAGCCGACCACCTTCTAAAAGGCGGTGTGAAGTGCTCCGCGCCGCAGACTCTAGTACAAAGGTCAGCAAGCCTGTCCTATTTCGCCCCAAAGTGCCAGATTTCCGAGGCATGCACAAGCGCAAGATTCACGATTTGGGTGGCATCCAAGAGTGTGCAGCCGGCGGTTGTCACGGGGGCGACAGTCCTGCCGCTCGGCGCCCGGTGGATCACAAAAGGCTGGCGGAGGCGTGATTTGACCGGAGCGCAGATTCACGGCCCACTTGCACCACAAACAAAACGGCCGGTTGGCTGACGCGCCTCCGGCACTTCGACACGCAAACATCCATTTGAGCCCTTAGAAGGACCAGACATGAACCATTCAAAGTCTCTCTCCGGCGTTGCCGTGGCCAGTGCTTTTGCCGCCGCGCTCGGCCTTGCCGCAACCACGCCGGCCATGGCCGAGGACGAGCAGGAAAAATGCTTCGGCGTCGCAAAGGCTGGTGAGAACGATTGCGCCGCGGGCGCTGGCACGACTTGCGCCGGCACCTCCACGATCGACTACCAGGGCAATGCCTGGAAGCTCGTGCCCAAAGGAACCTGCATGACCATGGAACTGCCGGGTGACCGCACCGGCAGCCTCGAGGCCCTCGATCGCGACAACCCGCCTGCGTAAGGCTGATGGCGCCTTCAGCGACTTTCGGGACAAGCCCGGTTCCGCCGCGAGGCGGGGTCGGGCTTAAGCCTGAGCACTATCGCGACATTCTCGACGGCGCCCCGGATATCGGCTGGTTCGAGATCCATGCCGAGAATTATATGGGCGCGGGCGGGCCTCCGCATGCCTATCTGACCGCGATCCGGGAGCGCTATCCGATATCGCTTCACGGTGTGGGGCTGTCCATCGGCGGGGCAGGGCCGCTCGACGCGGATCACCTACAGCGCTTGCGTGCGCTTGCCGACCGCTACCAACCCGCCCTGTTTTCCGAGCATCTCGCCTGGTCCAGTCACGAGACAGTCTATCTGAACGACCTTCTGCCGCTGCCCTATACGCAGGACACGCTCACCTGCGTCTGCGACCACATCGATGAAGTGCAGAACGCCATGGCGCGGCGGATGCTGTTGGAGAACCCGTCGACCTACATTGCCTACGCCGAGACGACGATGCGCGAGGTCGACTTTCTGCGCGAGGTTGTGCGGCGGACCGGCTGCGGGCTCCTGCTCGATGTGAACAACGTCTTCGTGCAGGCCGCCAATCACGGCTTTGGCGCCACGGATTATCTCGACGACTTTCCTCTGGAGCACGTGGCCGAGATTCACCTGGGCGGCCATGCGGAGGATGCCGACGAAGACGGGTCGCTTCTGTTGATCGACGATCACGGGTGCGCTGTGCCCGATCCAGTATGGACCCTCTACCGGCGCGTTCTTGCGCGCACGGGTCCGGTGCCGACGCTGATCGAATGGGACAATGACGTTCCCACTTGGTCCGCGCTCTTCGCCGAAGCCAAGCGTGCCGACGGCCTGTTAGGAGCGTGCAGCATGTCCGCCGTACCTGAACTCATGGCCGCGACATGACGGCCGATGCGATCCAGCGGGAGGGCGCTTTCGCCAAGGCGGTTCTCGATGCGGACGCGCGCGTCCCGGCGGCGTTGGCAGGACGAGACGGCCGCCGGCCTGTGCGGCGCTTTGCGGTGTACCGGAACAATGTCTATGCGGGGCTCGTCAACGCGCTCGCGGGACGGTTCCCGGCAACGCTGAAACTCGTGGGGGAGGAGTTCTTCCGGGCGATGGCCCGTGAGTATGTGGAGAAGACGCCGCCGCGCTCGGCCGTTCTATTTTACTACGGCGGTGACTTTCCCGATTTCATCGGCGCCTTTCCGCCCGCTTCGGCGGTCCCCTATCTCGCCGACGTGGCGCGCCTGGAATGGGCCTGGCACGTGGCCTATCACTCTGCCGACGCCGAGCCGTTGTCGCAGGAGGCGCTGGCGGCGCTCGTTACCCGCGCCGAAGATGTCCGGTTCGTTTTTCACCCCTCGGCGCGGCTCGTCCGGTCCGCCTATTCGGTCATCACCATTTGGGAACTCACGGCGCGGGACGGGGAGAACGAACCGGGACGGCTACCGGCCAGCGGCGAAGACGCGCTTGTCGTGCGTCCAGCCCTCCAGGTGACGGTTCGCCGCTTGCCGGCGGGCGGAGCAATTTTCGCCGAAGCGCTTGTGGCGGGCGAGACGCTTGCCGATGCTGCGGCTG
>JARRPE010000110.1:0-5117 GCA_037383205.1 Methyloceanibacter sp. | reverse complement strand
AATTGTTGGACGGGTACGTCCCTAATCATGCTCCCTACGCCGCCGAGGCTTCGTCTTGGCCGTATTCGGCGTAACCGGATTTCTCGAGCTCGAGGGCGAGCTCCGGACCGCCCGAGCGCGCAACGCGGCCCTTGGACAAGACGTGCACCCTGTCGGGGACGATGTAGTTCAGAAGGCGCTGGTAGTGCGTGATGACAAGCATGGAGCGCTCCGGCGACCGCAGCGCGTTCACCCCGTCCGAGACGATGCGCAGCGCATCGATGTCGAGGCCCGAATCGGTCTCGTCGAGAATGCACAGACCCGGCTCAAGCAAGGACATCTGCAGGATCTCGTTGCGCTTCTTCTCGCCGCCGGAGAAGCCCACATTGAGCGGACGGCGCAGCATCTCGATGTCGATCTGCAACAGCTTCGCCTTTTCCTTCACGGTCCGCAGGAAGTCCGGCGTCGAGAATTCCTCTTCGCCGCGCGCCTTACGCACCGCATTCACCGCGCTTCGCAGGAAGGTCATGGTCGCGACGCCCGGAATCTCCATCGGATACTGAAACGCGAGGAACACGCCGGCGGCGGCACGCTCGTCCGGCTCCATCTCGAGCAGGTCCTCGCCCTTCCAGGTGACCGAACCGTCGGTGACTTCGTAGTCCTCCTTGCCCGCGAGCACATAGGAGAGGGTCGACTTGCCCGAACCGTTCGGACCCATGATCGCGTGAACCTCGCCGGCCGGAATCGTCAAATCGAGGCCCTTAAGGATTTCGCGCCCGTCGACTTTGGCGTGGAGGTTTTTGATCTCAAGCATCAATTGGTCTTTCTAAGGTCTTGGTCTTGAATCGCTTTGCAGTGCTGGAAAATCGCTGAGGCCCTAGCCCACGCTGCCTTCCAGCGAAATGCCGATCAGCTTCTGTGTCTCGGCCATGAACTCCATGGGAAGCTGCTGCAGCACATCGCGAACGAAGCCGTTCACGATGAGCGCGACCGCTTCCTCTTCGGAGAGGCCCCGGCTCAAGCAGTAGAACAGCTGATCGTCGGAGATCTTCGAGGTGGTGGCCTCGTGCTCGAACGTGGCCGAGGAGTTTTTCGCCTCGATATACGGGATCGTGTGCGCGCCGCACTTATCGCCGATGAGGAGCGAGTCGCAGCAGGTGAAGTTGCGCGCGTTCGTCGCCTTACGATGTGCCGAGACGAGACCGCGATAGGTGTTGTCGGAAAAACCTGCGGCGATGCCCTTGGAGATGATCCGGCTCGACGTGTCGCGGCCGAGATGGATCATCTTGGTGCCGCTATCGACCTGCTGATAGCCATTCGAAATCGCGATCGAATAGAACTCGCCGCGGCTTCCGTGCCCGCGCAGAATGCAGGACGGATACTTCCAGGTGATCGCCGATCCGGTCTCGACCTGCGTCCACGAGATCTTCGAGCGGTCGCCGCGGCAGTCGCCGCGCTTCGTCACGAAGTTGTAGACGCCGCCCTTGCCTTCCGCGTCCCCGGGATACCAGTTCTGGACGGTCGAGTATTTGATCTCCGCGTCCTCGAGCGCGACCAATTCCACCACGGCCGCATGCAACTGGTTCTCGTCGCGCATGGGCGCGGTGCAGCCCTCGAGATAGCTCACGTATGAGCCCTTGTCGGCGATGATCAGCGTGCGCTCGAACTGCCCCGTATTCTCCGCGTTGATGCGGAAATAGGTGGACAGCTCCATCGGGCAACGCACCCCTTCGGGCACATAGACGAACGAACCATCGGAGAACACGGCCGAGTTCAGCGTCGCGTAGAAATTGTCCGTGATAGGCACGACCGACCCGAGATACTTCTTCACGAGATCGGGGTGGTTCTTCACCGCCTCGGAAATGGAGCAGAAGATCACGCCGGCCTTGGCCAGTTCCTCGCGGAAGGTCGTGACCACGGAGACGCTGTCGAAGACGGCATCGACCGCAACCTTGGGCGCGCCCTGGACGCCCGCAAGAACTTCCTGCTCTTTCAGCGGGATACCGAGCTTCTCATAGGTCCTGAGCAGTTCCGGATCGACCTCTTCAAGGCTTTTCGGCCCTTCGGTGCTTTTCGGCGCGGCGTAGTAATAGAGATCCTCGAAGTCGATCTTCGGATAGTGCACCCTGGCCCAGGTCGGCTCCGTCATCGTGCGCCAGCGCTTGTAGGCCTCAAGCCGCCATTCGAGCAGCCATTCCGGCTCGCCCTTCTTGGCCGAAATGAAACGAACGATGTCTTCGTTCAGCCCCTTGGGGGCCATGACCGATTCAATTTCGGTCGAGAAGCCGTACTTATACTTATCGACGTCGATTTCTTTGACGCGTTCAACGGTTTCTTCGACAGCAGGCATCGTTTTATTCCCAATCTCGTTTCGATCTAGAGCGGCCGGAACGGCGCATTCCCGCTAGGCCGCTGCTTTCTCGTCTTTCCTCAGCCGTTTGACGAGTTCGCCAAACGCTGCGAGGAAGCTTTTGATATCGTTATCGCAACTGCGAAAACCAAGGCTGACCCGGATCGCGGCACGCGCCAACTCTGGCGAGGCGCCCATCGCCGTCAGCACGTGCGATGTTTCCACCTTGCCCGACGAGCACGCACTACCGGCACTGACAGATACGCCTGCAAGGTCCAAACCGATCACCAGCGTTTCCGCCTTTAATCCGGGTACGGCAATCAAGGACGTATTCGGCAGCCGCGGCGCGTTCTGCGAGAACACCACGGCGTCCGGCGCCATGTCCTGCACGCCCCGTTCGAGTGCGTCGCGCATCCTTGCGACCGCGCCCATGTTGGACACTTCCTGCGCCGCCAACTCGGCCGCAACGCCAAAGCCGACAATACCGGCCACATTCTCCGTTCCCGGACGGTGGCGTCCCTCCTGTCCGCCGCCGGTCATCAGCGGCTGCACGCTGGCGCCGTCTGCCAGAACCACGGCGCCGACACCCTTCGGCCCGCCGATTTTGTGGGCCGAGAGCGTCAAGAGATCCGCGCCGAGCGCAGCCATATCGAGCGGCAGACGCCCGGCCATCTGGACGGCATCGGTATGCAAGACACCGCCCGCTTCGTGCACGAGCCCCGCAGCTTCCGCGATGGGCTGCACAGCGCCCGTCTCGTTGTTCGCCGCCATCAGCGACACGAAAGGATGTGTCCCTTCCGGAACCTCGTCCGCCAGCAGACGCGCAAGGCTGTCCAAATCGACGACCCCCTCGCCCGTCACGGGGAGGACCGACCGTGCCCCGGCCGTGAAACGCCCTCCCGACAGAACAGACGGATGTTCGATCGACGAAATGAACGCCTTCCAAGATGTCCCGCCCGCTGGGGCAGCCAGTGCCAGCGCATTGGCTTCCGAGCCGCCGCTGGTGAACACCACATCTTCCGGCCGGGCATTGACGAGCGCGGCCACCTTGATGCGGGCCTCCTCGATCGCGGCCCTGGCGGCGCGCCCTTCCGCATGCACGGACGAGGGATTGCCCACCAAGCCGAAGGCGCCGTTCATCGCATCGCGGACTTCCGGCCGCAAGGGAGACGTCGCGTTGTGGTCGAGATAGGCTCGCTGGTTCATGCTCTTTCGAAGCCGGAGGACTGTTTTCAGCCCCGTAGGCCCTTCTAGGCGGTTATCGCTTGCACGAGCCCCTGTAGCCCGTGCTAAGTAGCCCGGCCTGACAGTCGGCTCGTTCCTTGCGCCCAGCTTGATCGGAACAGCCTTGTTTGGAACAATTCTAATCTCTTGTGTTATAGGATTCGGACCGGGCCAAGTCAAGCAATGCGGTGGCGGCAATCGCGCGGCGGAGCCTGAAAATCCAATAAACCGGCCCCATATACGCAGGACCAATCCTGTCTGCTCCGCAGACCAGCCGAGGCTCTAACATTTATGCCTGAAGTCAATATCAGCGGCCCAGCCGGCCGGATCGAAGCCCGCTACCACCATCAGCCCGCGTCTAATTCGCCGGTCGCGCTGATTCTCCATCCCCACCCGCAATTCGGCGGGACGATGAACAATCAGGTCGTCTACCACATGTATTACGCGTTCCAGAAACGCGGCTTTTCGGTCCTGCGCTTCAATTTCCGGGGCGTTGGGCGCAGCGAGGGCTTGTTCGACAACGGTCCCGGCGAACTCGCGGATGCCGCGACGGCGCTCGACTGGCTGCAGGCTTACAATGCCGACGCACCGTCGTGCTGGATCGCGGGCGCCTCGTTCGGTTCATGGATCGCCATGCAGCTTCTGATGCGCCGCCCCGAGATCGAGGGTTTCATCTGCGTGGCGCCGCCCGCGAACCTCTACGACTTCTCGTTCCTGGCGCCCTGCCCGTCCTCGGGTCTGATGGTCAACGGCGCGAAAGATCGAGTCGTTCCAACCGAGTCCGTGCGCGGGCTCGTGGAAAGGCTGAAGACCCAGAAAGACGCTATCGTCGATCACGCCACGGTTCCCGACGCCAACCACTTCTTCGAGGACCAGATGGAAGGGCTCATGGACGTCATCGATGGTTACCTCGACAAGCGTCTCGGCAAGCCCAAGGCCCAAAAGGGCAGCGCCAAGAAGGAATCGGCGGCCTAGCAGAGACGCCCTCGGCCTCCCGTACCGGTCGGCACCGATCGCCAAGGATGGCTCATGATCGTGCAATCGTGAGCCAAACCTGTTAGACGCTCGGGCGGGCGCTCCGCGCGCCCGCTATCATTCGAACCAATCCGCACGTCCGACGATGAGCACCGCAAAGTCCGACCTTCTCCACGAGCTTTCCGCACGCGGCTATATCCACCAATGCACCGACGAAGCCGCGCTCGACGCGCTTGCGCGGAAAGAGATCATTACCGGCTACATCGGCTTCGACTGCACGGCCCCCAGCCTGCACGTGGGGAATCTCGTCAGCATCATGCTGCTGCGAAAGCTGCAACAGACGGGGCACCGGCCGATCGTCTTGATCGGCGGCGGCACGACGAAAGTGGGCGACCCTTCCGGCAAGGACGAGTCCCGTAAGCTTCTCGACGACGCGACGATTGCCTCGAACATCGAAGGCATTCAGCGGGTCTTCTCCAAGTTCGTCACGTTCGGAGCCGGTGACCGCGATGCGATCCTCCTGAAGTGCCGCCCGTAGTCGCGCAGGAATGAAATGTAGTTTAGCTGTTCCAGCCAGTCGGCGTTGTTC
>JARRPE010000109.1:0-5127 GCA_037383205.1 Methyloceanibacter sp. | reverse complement strand
GGCCAGCTATCCAACGTGGCGAACCCGCGCCAATGGCGCCTGGTCTGGGACCTTTTCCGCTTCTTCCGCTCGGCGAGGCGCGCACTCGACAATCACCCCGAAGGCATCTCGCTCGGCGACTTCCTCAAAGCCGAAGGCTATTCAGATCCATTCATCGAAGACCACATTCTCCCGATGGGCGCGGCGATATGGTCGACGCCAATGGTCGGGATGCTCGAGTTTCCCGCCGCGACGTTCATCAACTTCTATGCCAACCACGGCATGCTGCAGGCGGTTGGGCGACCCGCCTGGCGAACCGTTACCGGGGGCAGCAAGACCTATATCGACCGTCTGCTCGAAGACGGGGACATCGAGTCAGCCGTCGACACCCCTATTCGACGCATAGGCCGTACGCCTACATGCGTTCACTTGGAAGATGCGCATGGTATCGTGCGGATGTTCGACCACGTGGTGATTGCGACGCACGCTGACCAAGCGCTAGAATTGATCGCCGTACCGACTCCAAAGGAGCAAGCGCTGCTGGCCACGTTCGCATACGAACGAAACCACGCGGTCCTGCATCGCGACAAGCGTTTCATGCCCCGCCGCCGCCGGCTCTGGCAGAGCTGGAACTACATCAGGCGCGGGCAGGGCCTGGAATGCGAGTTGTGCGTTTCCTATTGGATGAATAGCCTACAGAACCTGCCGACCAAGACGGACCTGTTCGTGACCTTGAACCCGCCCTGGGACATTCACCCGAAGGCAATCGACTTGGAGGTCGATTACGATCATCCGGTCTTCGATGCCGAGGCTATTGCGGCGCAGCGCCGCCTTTGGTCGCTGCAAGGCAAGGAACGTACGTGGTTCTGCGGCAGCTATTTCGGTTACGGTTTCCATGAGGACGGGCTGCAGAGCGGGCTCGCGGTAGCCGAACAACTCGGTGGCGTAAGCCGGCCATGGTCGGCGCCCGATGAGTCGGGACGCATCCACGTCACGCATGATGCGGGCGCGGCCGGCGCTGCTTCGCTCGTTGCGGCCGAATGATGTCCGCCTCGGCGCTTTATAACGGGGTCGTCGTGCATAAACGCGTGCGTCCCGTCCAGCATGCTCTGCGCTACGATGTGTTTTCGCTGCTGATCGATTGTGATGAACTCTCGGAACTCGATCGCCGTCTGCGGCTCTTCTCCTACAACCGCTTCAACATCTGTAGCCTCCATGACGCCAACCATGGTGACGGGACGCCGATCGCCGCCTATTTGCGTGGGATAGCGGAACAGAGCGGTGTCGACGGCGTCGAGCGCTTCCTGATGCTCTGCTATCCGCGCGTGCTGGGCTATGTCTTCAACCCGGTTACCATCTATTTCGGTCTGAACGGGTCCGGCAATCCAGCGCTGATCGTTTATGAGGTGAACAACACGTTCGGCGAGCGGCAGACCTATGTGGTGCCTGTCGAAGCAGACGCGGGGGCCGACACGGTCCACCAAAGTTGCGGAAAGCGGTTCTACGTTTCTCCATTCAACAGTGTCGACGGGCGGTACAGTTTTCACATCACGCCGCTCGAGGACGAGATCACGGTCGGTATTGCGCTCCATACGGATGACGGGCCGCTTCTGAAGGCCTTTTTCCGCGGAGAGCGGAGCGAACTGACCGATGCGACGCTCGCGGGAGCCTTGGCGCGGACCGGCTGGCTGTCGGTCAAGGTCATCGCCGCCATTCACTACGAGGCTCTCAAGCTTTGGTTCAAGGGGCTGCGGCTCGTCCCACGCCCACGGCGCCCGAGATCCGCAATCGCGTATGTGACAACACGGGGAGACAACGTAGACCAATGACGGACAGTTCGATTGCCGCCAGACGAGGCCCGCTGGGGCTCGACCTTTTGACTAGAGTCGTCGTCGGTATCGGCGAACGGTTGCTGACTTGGCAGCCCGTAGGATCGCTTCTGATCGTCTTGCCGAACGGTCAGCGCGTGAGTTTCGGCAGCGAGCGGCCGCATGACGCTGTCCTGACGCTCAAGAACTACCGTGTCCTGCGAAAGTCGATCCGTAGGGGCGCTCTCGGATTCGCCGAAGCCTACCTCGACGGCGATATCGACTGTTCCGACCTCGTGGCCCTTTTCCAATTCGTGCTGCGCAATCAGTCATCGCTGAACGATGCAGGGCGATCCGTTTTCCGGACCAGCGTTCTGGATCGGATCGGTCATTTCCAGCGCCGCAACACGCGCCAGGGAAGCCGCCGCAACATTACGGAGCATTACGATCTCGGCAATACGTTCTTCGAACCCTGGCTTGACGATCAGATGCTCTATTCGAGCGCGCTCTATTCGGATGACGCCGAGACGCTAGAGGCCGCGCAAGAGGCGAAGCTGCGCGCGATATTGGACTCGCTGCAGCTCAAGCCCGGTATGAACATGCTGGAGATCGGCTCGGGCTGGGGCGCTTTGGCACTGGCCGCCGCCCGGGAGCACGACGTCTTCGTGCGCGGGATCACGCTGTCCCATGAGCAACTGGCGCGTGCCCGGGCCCGCGCGAAGGTCGAAGGGCTCGATCATCTCGTGCGCTTCGATCTCGAAGACTATCGCGACACCGCAGGCCAATACGACCGGATCGTTTCGGTCGAGATGATCGAGGCCGTAGGAGAACGGAATTGGCCGCATTACTTTCGAACGCTGCACGATCGTCTGAAACCGGGGGGCGTTGCGACCTTGCAGGCCATCACGATCGGCGAGGAGCACTTCGAGACCTACCGGCGTCAGCCTGACTTTATTCAACGGTACATTTTCCCGGGCGGCATGCTCCCGACCAAGACGATCATGGCTGACCAGGCCCGCGCCGCCGGCTTCCGTTACGAGCCAGTCCTGGAATTCGGAACCTCTTACGCGCGGACGCTGTCCGAGTGGCGGACGCGTTTCGAAGCCGCATGGCCCGAAATCGAGGCGCTTGGCTTCGACGACCGTTTCCGCCGCAAGTGGCGCTATTACCTGGCCTATTGCGAAGCCGGTTTCCTGGAGGGCTCGATCGACGTCGGTCTTTACCGTCTGACCCGCGGCTAGGGGCGCGTCACGTGCGAAGCATGAACGTCCGCACGATCCAGAAGAAAACGGCGTTCGGCAAAAGCCGCAGAAGCTTCATAATCCATGTGAAGCGTCGCGGGAACGTGATCTCGTAGCTCTTGCGTTCGAGGCCGGCCAAAAGCCGCTGCGCCGCCGCATCCACCGGCATGAGGAACGGCATGGGAAAATCGTTGACCTCGGTCATCGGCGTATCGATGAAACCCGGATTGACGATCGACAGCGTGACGCCCTTGGCCGCCAATTCAGGATGCAGGGATTCCGCAAGATTGATTAGCGCCGCTTTCGTGGATCCATAGGCGGCGGCCTTCGGCAGGCCCCGATAGCCGGCCACAGAGGAGATGATGGCGATCTGCCCCGCCTCGCGCCGCATCATGTCGGGCACGGCCTGCGCCAGCACGTTCACGACACCCATGAAGTTGACGTCCATGGCCTTCTTGAACGTTTTCGGATCGAGCTCGGGTGGGGTGACCATGTCCCAGGTACCGGCCGAAAGGACAATAAGATCGATTGGCCCGGCGTTCTGCTCGATGTCCCGGTAGGAGCGCGCTACCGCATCCGCGTCCGTAATGTCGAGCGGATAGGCGGCCAGCGTCTGCGAGGATGCGTGCAGGGCCTCAAGGGCATCTCCCGACCGAGCGGAAATGGCGACGGTGTTGACGCGTCCGTCCAGCAACTTGGCAAGGGCCGCTCCCAGCCCTGAGCTCGCGCCGATGATCCAGGCCGTGCGCCAAGGGAGCGGCTGCTCGTCGCTCACCTAGATCCCCACGATGGGCTGCAGCAGCCGGCCGAACAAGCTCTTGAAGCGTGTCGGTGCCTCCGTCGCCACGAGGCAGATACAGGCTTCCTGCGAGTCCACCACCGGCTGGTGCTCGGCATGCTCGTCCAGGTCGGCGATGTCGCCCGGTCCGAACCGTCCGTACAAATCGCGGTACGAACCCTTGAGCACGAGCGTGAGTTCCATGCCGCCATGGCCGTGATCGGGAATCTTGGTGCCGGGTGCGATTCGCAGCAGCATCAGCCGGCTGCGGGACGCCTTGGAGACCGGCAAGACATGCTTGCCGACGCCGGGTGCGACCTTCTTCCACTCGATGTCGTCGAGACCGCCTTCGAGGATACGCGCAAGCGGTGCCGGCACGTTCGGCCGTGCATCCTTCCGACGGACGTCCTTGGGCTGTGGTTGCGCTGCCGGGCCGTCGTCGTGATCGTCCAATATACTGAGGGCGCGGTCGAGCGATGCCGGACTCATGGCCGCGGCCTCGACGGTGTCCAGGAGCGCGCCGCCGACATCTTCGATCTCGCGAAGCGCGGCGCGGCACGCATCGCACGAGGCAATATGGGCAGCGACCAAGGTCGCAAACCCCTCATCGAGACTGCCCGCGGCGTAGCTCACCAACGTGGCGCTATCGGGGTGGTGGACAATCTTCATTTCACGATCTCCAAGCGTTCTCGCAGCTTCGCGTAAGCTAGTCGCATGCGGGATTTCACGGTTCCGAGGGGCAGGTCGAGCATTGTCGCGATCTCTGCCTGCGGCATGTCTTCGATGAACGACAGTTCGACCACGCGGCGCTGTTCCGGCGGCAATTCGGACAGCGCCTGCCCCACGAGCGTGTCACGCTGCCGCATTTGCGTTTCTTCCTCGCCGTTGGCGTCCGGAGCCTCGAGCTGCACGTCATCGATGTCCTCATAGGGACGGGAGGACTGCCGGCGCAGGCGGTCGATCCGGACGTTCCGGGCGATGGTGAAGACCCAGGCACTCACGCTGCCTCGATCTGGCGCGTACAGACCGGCCTTGCGCCACAGCGTCAGCATGACTTCCTGCGCCAAATCTTCGGCCGTGTCGGCATCGCTGCCGCTCCGCATCATCAACCCCTTGATCTTGGGCCCGAAGTACAGAAACAGGCGCTGAAATGCCTCGCGATCGCGATATTGCGCGACGCGTTCGACGAGCGTTCGATCGTCCAGGTTTTCTCCCGGGCCTGAAGTCAATTTTTGGGCCGCGCTCATGCGTTGGAAGCCGCAAGGTCCTGTCGTTATTGCGTAACGAGTATACGCCGGAAACGGGGATCCGGATCACCGGT
>JARRPE010000108.1:0-5136 GCA_037383205.1 Methyloceanibacter sp. | reverse complement strand
CGGCAATAGCCGCGAAAGCAGGAGAGGGCCTCTTGGTGTCGGCTCTCGCTCTCCGCCGCGCATGCATCGTGGATGCAGGTCATGTAATAGCCGCGATCGGCGCCGTCCTTGACTGCGTGGTCGATGCATTGGTCCGTGAGGCAACCGGTGACGAAGACATCCTCGATTCATATGTTCCGCAAGACATAGTCGAGCACGGTTGAGTTGAAGACGGACGACGACGTCTTGGGCAGCACGAGTTCGTCGTCCTCCGGAGCGAGCGCCGGGACCACCTGCGCTTCATCCGAACCCGGTGGGTAGCCCATGCCGGAGAGTTTGTAGTCGAGGCTTCTGTCGCGGCCGTCCGCCGTCAGATTTTCGATCACCGTGTAGATGACCTCGAGTCGGGCAGACCGGAAGGCGCGCAACAGACTTTCGATATTCGGCACGACACGATTGTTCAGGGCGGTGTGCAATTCGGGGCGCCGCTCCGCTTCGCCGGGCCCGCAGGTTCCGTTCTGCACGTCGATGACCAGCAGGGCAGCCTTGCCTTTGCTGATGGGGCGGTTGCGGCTCAGGGCGTCGGAAGTAATCATGGTATCGAAGCTCTGTTGTGCTAGGGCGTTCGCCGGGATGAAATAGCAGCCGCCATTCGATAATGATCCGGATAGGAGCCTAGCATGATCAAATCACTCGCCGCCTTGTTGACTTGTGTCTTTCTGGCCTTTCCGGCCTTCGCAGAAGACCGCCTTGCCGATGTCGAGGCGATCGACAATGCCGTCGGCCAGCTGGACGAGGCTTTCGCGACCGACGATCCGCAAGCGCTCAAGTCGCTCATGACCAAGGATCACATTGCTGTATTGCCGTTTCATCGCGGGCCGGAAACGGTGGAGCAGATGATCGCCGGGCTCTCCAAGACCGACATCAAGCAAACGGACCTCAGCGAGCCCAGTGTCGTGTTCCTCGGTCCCAACAGCGCGATGCGGACGCTGACCGCAAAGTTCGAAGGGTCCTATGAGGGCGAGCCCGTCGACATGACGGTCTTCATCACATCGATCATGGTTCAGGATGAGGGCAAATGGCTGGAGAGCTTCTACCAGGTGACGCCGATTGCCCCATGACGTCAGCAAAGGCGTGCTGTCGGGCGCGCTGGACGCGGGGCTGCCGGCCGGTCCGATAGCCGAAGAAGTCTTCGATGGTCTTATCGAAACGCCTCGGCTGCGCGTCGAGCGGATCGTCTCGACCGGCCAAACAACGCCCGAAGGCGTGTGGTACGACCAAGCCCACGATGAGTTCGTGCTGCTTGTCGCGGGAGCGGCTCATTTGCGCATCGACGGCGAGAGCCGAGACCGCGAACTCGCGCCCGGTGACTGGCTGCTCTTGCCCGCTCACTGCCGCCACCGGGTGACCTGGACACAGGCCGCGCCGCCCACCATATGGTTGGCAGTCCACTTTGATGCGGTGCCGGAAGGCCCCGGCGCTGAGGAGTAAATCCGATGGAAACGACGTGGATGCCTCATGACGAGCAAGGCGAGATTCACAGCCGTGCCGAACTTCCCGAAAGTGTGTACGCCTTTCCGAAACAGCGCAAAGAGCCGTTGACAGACGCGGCGCATGTGAAGGATGCGCTGGCGCGCTTCGATCAGGTTGAAGGCGTGTCCGACGCCGACCGGGACCTTGCCTTCGCCAATATCAAGAAGGCCGCCGCCCATTACGGCGTCACGCTTCACGAGAGCAGTTGGCGCGAACTTGGTCGCTAGCCGGCGTCGCCTGACCGGCCCTCACCGGTGGAGGAGCAAGAGGCCGATCAGAAGCGTGAGCGGCGTGAGAATGTCCCACCAAAAGATCGGGCCCGCATTATTGATGGCGAAGTTCTTGCTGCGGACCATGTCCGCGATGTGAGTTGATGCCGCGCTCCACAGAAAGCCTGCGGCCATGAACGTCATCGCCCAGGCCGCTTCCGGCCCCAGGACGGACGCTGCGATAGCGCCGAGACCGATGCCGAGATTGGCGCCGGCGACTTCCTTCTGGAAAGGGCTTGGTGCCCAACCGATCGACTGAGCAACATGGTCGGTGAACACGGCATGGGAGAACGCGGCCCAAAGGCTGGGTACGCCGAGACCGAGGGACAGCATCCATTGCAGGGTCGGACCGAGGCTTTCGGCGCCAAACGGTTGAGGAACCCCGAGAAAGCCGAGCGTCAGGGCTAGGGCATAGCAAATGGCGGGAAGTGCGGCGACGAGTTGCTTCATGGGCTCGACGTTCCAGGAGGTTGATAATGAAACGCACGACTGATTCGGAGATTTCGATGGGCGCAGGCTACCAGAAATCTTATTCGTTGCGCGCACCGCTGCACGTCGATCTGCAGAGCAAGGCGAGCAAGCAGGATCCGTTCTCGTTCTTTGCGTCGCTGCGCGAGGCAGGCCCGGTCGTCCCGTTGAAACTGCCTTTTGTCGGAAAGGTCTGGGCGACCACGACCTACGACGCTACGGCCGCCATGTTGAAGGACAACGCGCTGTTCGTGCAGGAGGGCCGGCATGCGGGCAAGTCCGGTGTCGCGGGCCTATCCTGGTGGATGCCTCACGCCATCAAGGTTCTCAGCAACAACATGCTGCTGAAGGACGAGCCCGATCACCGGCGCTTGCGCAAGCTGGTGGATCAGGCGTTCCAGCGCCGGCTCGTTCGGGGCATGCGTGGCGAGATAGAAGCGCTGGCCGACCGGATTCTCGACGACATCGACGGGTGCGATGAAGTCGACCTCGTGGCGTCCTATGCGCGCCGGTTTCCGCTGGAAGTCATCTGCTGGCTGCTGGGCTTGCCGGAGGAGAACCGCGACAAGTTCGAGGCGTGGGCCGGCCACATGACATCCGCCTTGCGCGGGTTCACCGCGTTAAGAGTTGTGTTCACGATGCCGGGCGTCGTGAACTACGTCCGCGAACAGATCGAGGAATGCCGTCGACACCCGCGCGAAGGGCTCATCAGCGAACTGGTTCGCGCCGAGGAAGATGGCGACAAGCTCAGCGAGGACGAACTCTTGTCGATGGTGTTCCTGCTGCTGTTCGCGGGCTTCGAGACCACGACGCACCTCATCGCCGACAGCGTGATCGCACTAGAGCGGAACCCCGCGCAGAAGGCGTTCCTGTTCGCCGATCCGGCGGCGCGCATGGAGCGGGCGGTCGAGGAACTGGGCCGCCACATGACGCCGGTGCAGAGCACGAAGCCGCGCTACGTGGCGCGGGACTGCACCTTCTTCGGCCAGGAGCTCCAACGCGGCGAGAATATTGTCGGGCTGCTGGCGGCTGCGAACTCGGACCCGGCCGCCTTCGACGAGCCGGATAGGCTCAAGCTCGACCGCCTGCCCAACCCGCATCTCGTATTCGGCACGGGCATCCACTTCTGCCTCGGTATGCAGCTTGCGCGCGTCGAGGCGCAATCGGCGCTCGCCCGCCTCTATGGGCGCTACCCGGATTTGGCGCTTGCGGCTCCGGACGATCTTCCGTGGATCGAGCGTTTCGGCTTGCGCGGCGTTTTTGCACTGCCCGTGCGGCTCAGTCCCGTCCGATCCCGAAAAGCGGCCTAGGCGCTAGTCGTCGTAGTGGCAGCCTTCCTCCGCACTCCACACCTGTCCCGACGGACAGCCGAGCGAGCCCTTTGGGGAACCCTGGTAAGCGCCCTGGACGCACTTGTCGCCTTGGACGCGATAGCCCGGGCCGCAGTACCCCGCAGCATCGCGCTTCTTGATGCAGCGTCCTTCAAGCAGGATCGAGCGCGGGCCGCATCGCTTCTTGACGAGCATCAGTGGTGGGCTGGGCTGCATTGCCTCCAGCGACTTGGAGAGCACCGGTCCGACCTCGCCGGGCGATAAAGCCTGGGTGGCCGATGCCGGAACCAGGAGTGCAATCATCAACATGGTGATGAGGCGTAGCGCTCTCATCGGCATTTGCGTGTCCTTCCGATCGGGGGTGGCGTGCTGTCGTCGGGCGTTAGCGTGGGCCGGGCGGCCGCGGATTGCAATCGTTGTCGACAACGGGGTCAGCGGAGCGCCGTCCAGATTACCGCTGCGCTCGCAATCAAATAGATCGACAGCGCCCAGACGGCCCATTGGCGGTCCTGCGTTCTTGTTACCGTCTCGCGGGCCTCATCGCACCACGACGTCGAGACGACGCGCGCCAGGGCGACGATGATGAATAGGTAGGCGAGCAGGAAGAGCTTGTCGATCATCATCAGGTAGTCGACATCCGGCAACGAAGACGTTGCCGTCAGCTGGATCGCCACCAGCGTCAGCAAGGCGGTGATGCCGAGGCCGATGCGGCCCTCGACATAGATGGGCCGGACGAAATAGACGAGCAGGGCGCAAACCACGATCAGGGCGATGGGAACGAATGCCTTGATCGACATGGCGATCATGGGCCGCGTCACCGGAACCGAGAGCACAATGCGCGAATAGGTTTCGGCATCGGGCACCGTCGGGTCGCCGAAATTCGTCGGGTAGGTGTTAGTGGTGATCTTCATGGTGGGCGCGCCCACATGGAAACCGGGCAGGGTGATCACGGGATCGATGAGAACGGGGGTCTCGCCGTCGGGCACGTAGACCTGGTCCCCGGCGCCGGCGACCGTGTCCTCCATGATCACGGTCAGATACTGGGTGTCGAAGGGGAAGTTCGCCAGCTGAAACTTCGTCGAGAACAGACCTTGATAGCGCAGGATCGAGTAGTAGCCGCCGCCAGGCAGTTTGTCGGGCTCCTCGGTGAGCGCCTCGCGCAGATTGTCGTCGGAGGCGAACCGGTTCATGAACTCCATGCTGTTCGAGGGGTCGATGTCCGGCGATGTCCAGCGGAACCAGACATAGAGGTCGATGACGTAATTGTTCGCCTTGAAGTCGAGTTGCTGGATATCGTTGATATAGGCGCCGGTGACGACTTCCTCCGGCCCGGGCTCGGGTGCACTTCTGATCGCTTCCTGGACGGGCTTCGGAACGCCGCCTCCCGGAACCTGTGCCAGAGCGGCGGGGAAGGGCGTCGCCACCGCGAAGATGCAGGCGGCGAGAGCTGCCGCCGTCAGGGCAGCGGCGCATCGGGAGACACGGGCGCGACTCCCGCAAGCCAAGCGCGGCTTGTGCACCAGTCGTCTAGGCGCGAGGGCCATCGAGTTGCTGGA
>JARRPE010000107.1:0-6332 GCA_037383205.1 Methyloceanibacter sp. | reverse complement strand
AACCTCTTGCTGTGACCACGTTGTGACAGCCGAGATTTCGGTCTTATGAGGAGGAGCAGCGCCCTTCGGAATAACGATTCCTTTCAGACACTTAAGATGGTGGGCGGTACTGGACTTGAACCAGTGACCCCTGCGATGTGAACACAGTGCTCTACCAGCTGAGCTAACCGCCCGTGCGGGGCGCGCTCGGTCTCGTTTCGCGCCCGGGTCCGTCCGCGTCCTCGGCTCAAAGTCTCAAGGGCCACGATGGGAGCGCGCATTTAGCGAACGCCCCTCCGCGAAGTCAAGCAGTGGCGCGCGACCCCTTGGCGTTCCCCAAGATTGGCGTTCCCAAAGATTGGCGTTCCCGAACAGCCTATTGGGCCGCTGCTTCTTCTGCCGCCGGAGCGGGCGCGGGCTTCAGCATGCCCTTGACCTTGGCCAGGGTCGTCTTGGCCTTGGCATAATCGCCGTCGGTGCAGGCTGCGTCCGCCTCGTCCAGAAGCATGTTCACTTCTTCGACGTCGCCTTCGTCGAGCGCCTTGGCGTTGACCGTTTGGTCCACCAGGGTCTCGGTGTCGGCAAGCTGGCTGACACAGGCATCGCCAGCATCCTGAGCCATAGCGGTCGCGCCCATCATCAAGACGAAGCAAGCGCTCATCACAATGCGTCTGCGCATTCCAGTTCTCCTTGGCGCAACAACCTCAGTTCCCGTACCTAGCGCGCAATTATGGCTGTTGGTTGCAGCCGATAAGGCGATTGGGGCGAAAATCAGCGCATTCGCCCGGGCGCTATTAGGAACGGGTCGGGTCGCCGTCTGTCAAGCGTTTGAGAAGGGTTTCCGCCTGGGCCTCGAGGGCGTCGAAACTGTCGATGGCGGCAGTGGCGCGGGGGCCCTCCGGCGGCGGCGGACTGTAGCCGAACGACACCAGGATCGACGGGATGCCGGCTCCGTGCGCGGCTTGGATGTCGGCGGTGCTGTCGCCCACCATCACGGCTCGGCCGGGATCGCCGCCGCTCGCGGCAATGGTGCCCAGAAGATGGTCCGGGTGGGGCTTCGACGTTTCGAACGTGTCGCGCCCGGCGATCGTCGCGAAATGATGATCGAGCTCCAGCGCTTCGAGCCGGCCCTTCCCCGGCGCCGTGGCACTATCGAGCTCCAGCGCTTCGAGCAGGAGGTTGGCAAGGCGCACGCGCTTGTTGGTGCAGACGGCCAGGATCGCTCCTCTGTTCTTCAGCCGCTCCAGCAGCGCCACGGCGCCGGGGAAAGGCCGGCTCAGGCGCGCGATATTGGCCTCATAGTGGATGAGGAAGTCTCTGAGGATCGCGTCCGTGCCGCTTTCGATCCCGAGCGCCTCGTAGATCATGGCTGGCGCCCCGCGCCCCACGGCCTCGCGGACGAGCCCGGGTGCCACGGTCCCGTAACCGTGCCGTTTCAAGGCGTGGTTGAGCGCATTGGTGAGGTCCGGCGCGGTGTCGACCAGCGTGCCGTCCAGATCGAAAACAATTGTCGCACCCTCAAGCATGCGCCTCTCTCACACGTGACTTGCCGTTGCGCAAGCGGCGGCGTAGAGAGCGGGCCATGCAACTCAAGACACAGACCCTCATGAAGGACCAATGTCTGATCGACGATGCGTGGACCGGGACGCCCGTGGATGACGTGATCAATCCTGCTACGGGCGCCGTGGTTGGCCGCGTGCCAAATCTTGGCGCCGCGGAGACCCGCACGGCCATCGAGGCCGCAAATCGGGCGTTTCCTGCCTGGAGCGGCCTGCTGGCGGGCGAGCGGGCGAAAGTCCTGCGCCGCTGGTACGAGCTTCAGCAGGAACACGCGGAGGACCTTGCCCATCTCATGACCGCCGAGCAGGGCAAGCCCCTGGCCGAGGCGCGCGCCGAGATCGACTACGGCTCCTCGTTCACCGAGTTTTACGCCGAGGAGGCGAGGCGCGTCATGGGAGAGATCATCCCGACGCCCAAGCAAAGCGGCCGCGTGCTTGTGTTGAAGCAGCCGGTCGGCGTGGTTGGGGCCATCACCCCGTGGAACTTCCCGTTCGCGATGATCACCCGCAAGATTTCGCCTGCGCTGGCCGCGGGGTGCACGGTGGTCGTGAAGCCGGCCCCCGAAACGCCGCTCACCGCGCTTGCCCTTGCGGAGCTGGCTTGTCAGGCGCGCTTCCCGCCAGGGGTGCTGAATGTCGTGACCGGCGATGCCGAAGCCATCGGCGGCGAGCTGACCTCGAACCGGCGTGTGCGCATGATCACCTTCACCGGATCGACCGAGGTCGGGAAGCTGCTGATGCGCCAGTCCGCCGACACGGTGAAGAAGCTCTCATTGGAGCTCGGCGGCAACGCGCCATTCATCGTCTTTGACGATGCCGGGCTCGACGCGGCGGTCGCCGGCGCGATGGCGTCGAAATTCCGGAATTCGGGTCAGACCTGTGTCAGCGCGAACCGCATCTTGGTCCAGAGCGGCATTTACGATCGCTTCGCGGAGAAGCTGACGGAGGCTGTTGCGGACCTCAAGGTCGGCGACGGCACCGAGCAGGGCGTGACCCAAGGCCCGCTCATCAATGAGGCCGGCCTCGAAAAGGTCGAAGCTCATGTCCGGGACGCGGTCGCGCAAGGCGCCACGGTTCTCACAGGCGGCGTGAAGCATGAGCTCGGACGGACCTTCTTCACCCCCACGGTCCTGACCGACGTGACGCCGGACATGCTGATTGCGCGCGAAGAGACGTTCGGCCCCATCGCGGCGCTGTTCCGCTTCCGCGACGAGCAGGAAGCGATTGCGCTGGCGAACGATACGCCGTTCGGGCTTGCGGCCTATTTCTTCACGGAGAATATTTCCCGCGCCTGGCGGGTGGCCGAGGCACTTGAATATGGCATGATCGGCGTCAACGAAGGCATGATCTCCTCGGCATTGGCCCCGTTCGGCGGCGTCAAGGAATCCGGTCTGGGGCGGGAAGGGTCCCACCACGGGATCGAAGAATTCTTGGAGCTGAAATACGTCATGATGGGGGGCCTCGATAGCGGTGGCCTTGGGGGGTGATGCCGGAAAGCGCACAGACAATAGAGGGCTACAAGGTCGCGGCGGCCAGGACGGCGATCGAGCTCGTAAAGCCCGACATGCGGCTGGGGCTCGGGACGGGTTCGACAGCCGCACCCTTCGTCGAAGAGGTGGGGGCACGGGTCCGTGAGGGGCTCAATGTCATCTGTGTTCCTACGTCAGAGTCGACACGCGCCCACGCGGAGGCCTTGAACATCCCGCTCACGACACTGGACGATACGCCGCATCTGGATCTCACAGTGGACGGCGCCGATGAGATCGACGATCAGCTTCGCTTGATCAAAGGCGGGGGCGGCGCGCTTCTGCGCGAGAAGATCGTCGCGACGGCCTCTAAGCGCATGGTTGTCATCGCCGACGATCGGAAGCTGTCGCGAACGCTTGGCTCCCACCCGCTGCCTATCGAAGTGGTGCGCTTCGGGCTGAAGGCCACGATGCAACTGATCCACGCTCTGTCCGCGGAGGCCGGCTGCGAGGGAGAGATCAGGCTCCGCCCCGGCAATGACGGCCGTCCGTTCGTCACCGACCAGGGCAATCTGATCGTGGACTGTGCATTCCCGAAGATCGCCGAACCCGAGGTCCTTGCGTTCGCTTTGGCGCGCGTGCCGGGCGTGGTTGAGCACGGTCTTTTTCTCGGACTTTGCGATATGGCAATTGTCGCGGGCGCGAACGGCGTACAAGTCCTGAAGCATCCGAGCGCATAACGTCATGGGCGCCAAGTTGTCATCTGACAAATTCTAGCCGACACGTCATTATCCGCAGCAGCATCATCTGAACAGTCATCCGGAGTATCGATCTAAAGTGACTGACTACGACTACGATCTGTTCGTCATCGGCGCGGGGTCCGGCGGCGTTCGAGCGGCCAGGCTCGCGGCGCAGCTCGGCAGACGCGTCGCCATCGCCGAGGAGTACCGTGTCGGCGGAACCTGCGTCATTCGTGGCTGTGTGCCGAAGAAGCTGCTGGTGTATGGCAGCCGCTACAGCCTCGAGCTTGAGGACGCGAGCGCCTTTGGCTGGTCTTATAGCGACCTCGCTTTCGATTGGCCCACGCTGATACATAACGTGCAACGCGAGGTCGACCGGCTCAACGGTGTCTATACCCGTACGCTCGAGAACAACGGCGTCGAGCGCTTTCTGACGCGGGCGGTTGTGGATGGGCCGCACAGCGTGCGCCTTGCCGATCGCGATGCGCCCGTAACGGCCGAGTATATTCTGGTCGCTACCGGATCGGCGCCGGCCTTTCCATCCGTGCCGGGTGCGGAGCATTTCATCAGCTCGAACGATTGCTTCAAGCTCGAGACGCTGCCCCAGAGTATCGTCATTCTGGGCGCTGGCTCTATCGGCATGGAGTTCGCCTCGATCTTCGCTGGGCTCGGCGTGGAGGTCACGGTGATTCACCGTGGTGACCAGATCCTGCGCGGGTTCGACATGGACCTCTGCGACACGGTTGCCGAAGCCCTGCGCGATCGCGGTGTCGACCTGCGGACGTGCACGAATATCACGTCTATCGAGAAGGACGGCGATGGATACCAGGTTGCGCTGACCGACGGCGATCGCCTTCACGCGTCGAAGGTGATGGCTGCGACCGGCCGGACGCCGAACACCAAGGGGCTTGGGCTCGAAGCGGTCGGCGTCGAGCTCGGCGGCAGCGGCAGGGTGATCGTCGACGCCTATTCCAAAACGGCCGTCGACAGCATCTATGCGGTTGGTGACGTGACGGACCGGGCCAATCTCACGCCGGTTGCGATCCGCGAGGGCACGGCCTTTGTCGAGACGGTGTTCGAGGGACGCCCCAAGGCGATGGACTACAGCTTCATCCCGACGGCGGTCTTCACCGAGCCCGAGATCGGAACCGTGGGGCTCACGGAAGAAGAGGCGCGCAAGGACCACGAAGTCGACATTTACAAGACGAGCTTCCGGCCAATGCGGGCCACCATCAGCAGACGTGGCGAACATGTCTTCATGAAGCTGATCGTGGACGTAAACTCCGACAAGGTTCTCGGCCTTCACATGGTTGGGCCGGACGCAGCCGAAATCGTACAGATGGCGGCGATCCCCTTGCGGCTCGGCGCGACCAAGGCCGATTTCGACGCCACCATGGCGCTTCATCCCAGCATGGCGGAAGAGTTTGTCACCCTGCGGCAGAGATGGGAGCCGCCAACACCGATTAAGGGATCCGATGCGGCGGCTTGAGGACAAGATAGCGCTCGTCACGGGCGGAGGCGCCGGCATCGGCCGCGCCATCAGCCAGACGTTCGCACGCGAAGGCGCACATGTAATCGTCGCCGATATAGATGGCGATGCGGCCAAGGAGACGGCCGATCAGATCGTCAAGGCGAACGGCGCGGCCGAAGCTCGTACGGTCGACATTACCGATACGGCCGAGGTGCAAGCGTTGATGGCGGCGATCAACGACGCCCACGGACGGCTTGATGTGCTCGTCAACAACGCGGGTGTCGGGGCACGTGCGGACTTCCGCCATCTGACCGACGAGGATTGGGACAAAGTCTGGTCGGTCAATCTCGATGGAACCGTCCGTTGTGCCCGCGAGGCATTCGATTTGATGCGCGCCTCGGGTAAGGGCTCGATCGTCAATCTCTCATCGGTGATGTCGTCCAAACATACGCGTCAGATGGCGGTCTATTCGGCGACCAAGGGCGCTGTATTGGCGCTGTCGCGCAGTCTCGCGGTGGAATACGCGCCCTATGGCATCCGTGTGAACACGCTGTTGCCCGGCTATGTGGAGACGGCTCTGATCGGCCGTTATCTGAAAAACCCCGGCATCGCGAAGGCGCTGATGACCCAGACACCGTTGCGGCGCTTCGGAATGCCCGAGGATATCGCCAACGCGGCGCTGTTCCTGGCGTCCGACGAGGCGTCCTATGTCACGGGCGCTGCGCTCAACGTCGATGGTGGAATGCAGACGACGCTCTAGGCGGCGGATACACCGGGATCTTAGTTCTCGGGCAGGCGGATGCTTAGACCCGTATCGGTGAAGTGTGATTCCTTCAATGCCGAGGACTCTTGCGCCTGCCTATCGCCTCGGAGCACTGAGAGCAGCAGTTCGGGGTCTGCGGTGTTCCCCACCAAGCCGACGGGGTCGTGTGACGAGGGCGAGAGCGTTTTTAGCTCGATAGACTTCAACCTGCTCGATACCGGACTGGATGGCGAAACGGCATACGCCCCGGATATACAGCTTGTTGAATTCGTTCTCTGCGGCTTGCCGGGCGGCATAGGTGATATTGACAAACCGCCAGTAGACGCCATCGCCCCGCTCCTGGCGTTTGCGATC
>JARRPE010000106.1:0-5216 GCA_037383205.1 Methyloceanibacter sp. | reverse complement strand
GCACGAAATCGCGGCGTTGCCCGATCCGGTCGGTCAGACGATCGCGTCCTGGACGCGGCCCAACGGACTTGAGATCGCCCGGGTTCGGGTGCCGCTCGGCGTGATCGGCATGATTTACGAGAGCCGTCCGAATGTGACGGCGGATGCATCGGGGCTGTGTCTCAAGTCGGGCAATGCCGTGATCCTGCGGTCCGGCTCCGACAGCTTTCTGACATCGCTCGTGATCGCAAACATTCTCACGGAGGCGATCAAGTCCGCAGGTCTCCCGGGCGAAACCATTCAGCTTGTGCCGTCGGTTGACAGGCAGGCGGTCGGTTTCATGCTCGGCGGCCTCGGCGGCGCGATCGACGTGATCGTGCCCCGTGGCGGCAAGAGCCTCGTGGAGCGCGTCCAGACGGAAGCGCGGGTGCCCGTGTTCGCGCATCTCGAAGGCAACTGCCACGTCTATGTGGACGAGACCGCGCCGCTCGACATGGCGCGCGACGTGGTCGTCAACGCCAAGATGCGGCGCACGGGGATTTGCGGCGCGGCGGAGACGCTGCTTGTTTCGCGCGCCGCGGTCGATACCCATCTGACGCCGATTATCGATGCGCTCATCGAGGCTGGCTGCGAAGTGCGTGGCGATCCGGATACGCAGCATACGGACAGTCGCGTCAAGACCGCGACGGACGAGGATTGGGATACGGAGTATCTAGCGCCCATCATCGCCGTCAAAGTCGTGGACGGCCTTGATGACGCCATCGCGCACATCGCCGAGCATAGCTCGCACCATACCGACGCGATCGTCACGGACGACGACGCGGCCGCGACGGTGTTCCTGTCGCGCGTCGATAGCGCCATTGTCCTGCACAATGCCTCGACCCAATTCGCCGATGGCGGCGAGTTCGGCATGGGCGCGGAGATCGGCATCGCGACGGGCCGTTTCCATGCGCGCGGGCCGGTCGGCGTCGAGCAACTCACCACGTTCAAATACGTGGTGCGCGGGCAGGGCCAGACGCGGCCTTGAGCGGGACACACACCGAAAACGAGATGCGGGCGCCCTTGGCGGCGCCTGGCATGCGGATCGGTCTTCTTGGCGGATCGTTCAATCCTGCGCACGCGGCTCATCGCGAGATCAGCCTTGCGGCGCTGAAACGGCTGGGGCTCGATCAAGTCTGGTGGTTGGTCACGGCGGGCAATCCGCTCAAGGACGTCACGGACCTTCCGCCGGTGGCCGAACGGGTGGCCGATGGGCGGCGTGTCGCGGATCACCCCCGAATCACCGTTACGGGTTTCGACGGCGGCACGGGCTCGCCCTACACCGCCGATCTGCTCGCGGCGCTCGTGCAGCGCTATCCGGGCGTCGATTTCGTCTGGCTGATGGGCGCGGACAACCTCGCCACGGTCCACCGCTGGAAGGACTGGCCCGAGATCTTCCAGCTCGTCCCGATCGCTGTTCTGGACCGGCCGGGCTACCGCCTCAAGGCGCGCGCAGGCAAGGCGGCGCACCGCTTTTCCCGCGCCTACATCGATGAGACCGACTCATCGGGGCTTGCAAGCTTGCGGCCCCCGGCGTGGACGATCCTCACCCATCGCCTATCGAGGCTGTCGTCGACGGCCCTTCGCGAAAATGTCTTGGAATCGGACTAGCTTACTAGATCAAGAGCAAGAAGAACCGGCCCCTACTATCTATTGAAACTTGGCCAGCCGGCAGGTTAATGTGAGGGAGTGAAGTGGCGCGTCGTTGAAGAAACCCGAAGCGTCGTGCAGGGGACATAGTCTTGAGGCCACTTCCGGGAGCAATGGCAGAAGGAAACCCACGCAAACATGCGCTCACCTAGCGAGGGTACTGTGAACAGTACGCCTCCATCCGGACTCGCGTCATTCAGCGCCGAGCCGGGGAGACTGCTCAAGATCGTGACCGACACGCTCGATGGCGCCAAAGCCGAAGACGTCTCGGTCATCGATTTGGAAGGAAAGACTTCGATTGGCGATTACATGGTTGTCGCCTCGGGTCGTTCGCAGCGGCATGTCGGCGCCTTAGCCGACCATCTCATCAAAGCGCTTAAAGATGCTGGCTATGGCCGTGCGCGCGTCGAAGGGTTGCCCCAGGGGGACTGGGTGCTGATCGACGCGGGCGAGGTCATTGTCCATCTCTTTCGGCCGGAGGTTCGTGAGTTCTACAACCTCGAAAAGATGTGGTCCGCGGATCGGCCCATGGAGCGAATGGTGGTCTGACCGAAAGATCGCCACCGGCCCACGCGGCGGAGGTTGACTGTGCATATGCTGATCGCCGCGGTCGGTAAGCTCAAGCAGGGACCGGAGCGAGAGCTCTGTACCCATTATTTCGGCCGGGCCGAAGCGCTCGGCCGCAGCCTCGGTCTGTCGCCTCTGTCGTCGATCGAGCTCTCCGAATCCCGCGCGCCGGCCCCTGCCGCGCGCCGGTCGGCCGAGGCAGAGGCGCTATTAGCCAAAATACCCGACGATTTCATCGTCATCTCTTTGGACCCCCATGGCGAAACCCGCTCGAGCGAAGCCTTCGCAAGCAGCCTTGGCGCGTGGCGGGACGATGCCGTTGCACCCGGCGCCGCCTTCGTGATCGGCGGTCCGGACGGTCATGGGCGAGCGGTTCTCGACCGGGCCGCGATGTCGCTGTCTTTGGGGCCTATGACGCTGCCTCACGGGCTTGCGCGCATCGTTCTCGCCGAGCAGCTTTATCGGGCGATGACGATATTGGCGGGCCACCCCTATCACCGGGCCTGAGAGGCCTAAGGTTAAGGATTCTTAAGGCTATTGCCTTGATTCTGCCTTTTCACTCCGGTGCCATCGACTGAACGGCCAGAACGCATGGCGCACAAAGAGCGATCGATCTTCACTTCTCGGACCATTCGCGCCGCCCTCATTGTCGGGGCGTTGCTCATCGTGCCCACCAGCGTTGTGCACGGCCAAGACGATCTCACGCGGGACGAAGCGAAAAAGCGCCTCGATGAGACCGAACAGGAGTTGAAATCCAGCCGCGTGCGGGCGGAGGGCCTGACGAAGGACCTCGCGGCTCTCGCGGAAGAAAGGGCACGGCTTAGAACCGAGCTGATCGAGGCGGGCAAACGCGTTCAGGAGAGCGAGGCGAAGCTCTCTGAAACCGAAAGCGAACTTGCGGCACTGACGGCGCAAGTGGACACGATGCAGACCTCGATCGATGAGCGGAAGGCCGCGATTGTCACCATGCTGAGCGCCATGCAAAGGATCGGACGGACGCCGCCTCCGGCGATCGTCACCCGGCGCGACGATGCGTTGAAAGTCGTCCGGGGCGCGATGCTGTTGGCCGAGGTCTACCCCGAGCTCAAATATCAAGCCGACAGTCTGACCGAGAGCCTGGAAGACCTGTCCGCAGTCCAAGAGCGGGTTCGGGCCGAGCGCGATGCCCAACGGCGTGACGCCGATCAGCTGGCGGCCGAGCAGGCGCGCCTCGACGAGCTCATTGCCACGAAGCAGTCCCGGGAAGCGCAGGACCAGGAAGAACTGGCCGCGTTGACCGAGGCGGCCCAGACGCTCGCCTCCGAGGTGGAAAGCCTGAGCGACCTTGTCGAGAAACTCGACGAGAAGATCGCGAAGGCCGAAGTCGCGCAGTACGACGCCGAGGTCGAGGCGGAGAAGGCGCTGCGAGAGCGGCTCAAACAGGAAGTCATGGCGACGCCCGCCAACGAGCGCGTGGTCGAACTTAAGCCGGATTCGAAAAAAGTAGCCTTCGCCAATCCAGGCCGTATGACGCCGGTCACGCCCTTCGGCGATGCCAAGGGCAGCTTGCGTCTACCCGCGCAAGGGGAAAAAGCCCGCGGTTTCGGCGACATGGACGCGGCGGGAACGGAGGTCCAGGGCCTGTCGATGTGGACCCGTGAGGGGGCCCGCGTGACGGCTCCGGCGGACGGCTGGATTGTCTATTCAGGGCCGTTCCGGTCCTATGGCCAACTCTTGATCATCAATGCTGGCGGGGGCTATCATATTTTGCTCGCGGGGATGAGCCGCATTGACGTAAGCCTCGGCCAATTCGTTCTTGCCGGTGAGCCGATCGCTGTCATGGGCAATTCAACGGCTTCGGGTGATCCCGGCGGCCAAAGTTCACGCCCCGTCCTCTATGTGGAATTCAGAAAGGACGGACGGCCAATAGACCCCGGCCCATGGTGGGCCGAGGCATCTGGGAAGGTGCAAGGATGATGCGGAAGTCCGAATACGCGCTATGGGCGCTACTGGTGGTTGCGGTGATGGCCGCCGGCTCGACAATGGTGAGCTTGGCGCGGAGCCAGTCAGCCGAAGCCGCGAATTCGGAGATCTACAAGCAGCTCGACCTGTTTGGTGAAGTGCTGGAGCGCGTGCGCAAGGGCTATGTGGAAGAGCCCGAGAACGAGAAGCTTATCGAGTCCGCCATCAACGGCATGCTCGCTGCGCTCGACCCGCACTCCGCTTATCTGAACCTCGACAACTACGAAGACATGCGGGTGCAGACCAAGGGCCGCTTCGGCGGTCTCGGCATCGAGGTCACGATGGAAGATGGCCTCGTGAAGGTCATCGCCCCGATCGCCGACACGCCCGCCGACAAGGCCGGAATTCTCAGCGGCGATCTGATCACCAAGATCGACGACGATAACGTGCGCGGCATGAACCTCCAGGACGCCGTCGAGAAGATGCGCGGCGAGGTGGATACGCCGATCACGCTCATGATCCTCCGCGAGGGGCAGGACGACTTGATGAAGTTCACGTTCAATCGCGGGATGATCGAGATCAATCCGGTCAAGTACAGCGCCGAAGGCGGCGATGTCGGCTACATCCGCATCACGTCCTTCAACGAGCAAACCACGGAGAAGCTTGTCACGGCTGTCAACGAACTCAAGGAAGAGCTCGGTCCGGACCTCAAGGGCTACATCATCGATCTTCGCAACAATCCGGGCGGTCTCCTCGATCAGGCGATCGCCGTCTCGGACGCGTTCCTCGACCAGGGGGCGATCGTGTCGACCCGTGGGCGCAACAACGAAGATGTGCAGAAGGAGTTCGCCCGCAAAGGCGACATCACCGACGGCAAGCCGCTTGTCGTACTGATCAATGGCGGCTCGGCTTCGGCTTCCGAGATCGTTGCCGGGGCGCTCAAGGACCTGAAGCGTGCGACCGTCGTTGGCACGCAGTCCTTCGGTAAGGGTTCGGTGCAGACGATTATCCCGCTGGGATCGGCCAACGGCGCCCTCCGG
>JARRPE010000105.1:7661-11003 GCA_037383205.1 Methyloceanibacter sp. | reverse complement strand
CGTGTCGCTCTACAACGAGACCAACGGCGTCGCAATTCCGCCGACGCCCGCCGTGGGCGGCGTCGGACTGATCGCGAATATCGCCGAGATGGCGGATATGGCGCTGAAGGCTGACGAGGATGTGATCCTCCTGCTTGGCCTGGAGACTGGCCATCTCGGCCAATCGATCTATATGTCCGTTATGGAAGATCGGCTGGACGGCGCGCCGCCGCCGGTCGACCTTGCCAGTGAACGCATTGTCGGCGACCTGGTACGCGGGCTGATCAAGGCCGATACCGTCAATGCAGTTCATGACGTCAGCGACGGTGGACTACTGGTGGCGATCGCCGAAATGGCGATGGCCGGCAAGCGCGGGGTGGCGTTGGACTCGCCACCGGAGGACATCCCAGCCCATGCGATCTGGTTCGGCGAGGATCAGGGCCGCTATGTGGTCTCGGCGACGCCCGACAAGGTCGATACGATCAAGGATGTCGCGGCCGTCTACAGCGTCCCCGTCCGCGTGCTCGGGACCGTCGGCAGTGACACGCTGACACTGCCCGGCGAAGCGCCTCTGCCGCTCGGCATGCTGCGCGCCGCGTATGAAGACTGGTTGCCGCGTTTCATGACGCGGGGATAGGATCACGGTCCTGCGCTACGTTGGTGCGGACCCTAGATTAGGAGTGACTGAAATGGCGATGGCCGCCACGGATATCGAGCGCCTGATTCTCGAGCGCTTTCCGGACGCAAAGATTGTGATCGAAGACTTGGCCGGCGACGGCGACCACTACGCGGCGACGGTCGAATCGGAAGAGTTTCGCGGCAAGTCCCGCGTGCAGCAGCACCAGATGGTCTATGATGCCCTCAAAGGCAATATGGGCGGCGTGCTCCACGCGCTTGCTTTGAAGACTTCCGCCCCCCAGCAATAAACGTTCGAGAGAGGACACCAGCAATGACCGATCAAGCCGTCAACGACTGGATCAACAAGCAGATCGCCAACAACGACATCGTGCTGTTCATGAAAGGCACGAAATCCATGCCCCAGTGCGGCTTCTCCATGCAAGTCGCGCAGATCCTGAACCATCTCGGTGTGGACTACGAAGACATCAATGTCCTGGAGGACATGGGCGTACGCGAAGGCATCAAGGCCTTCTCCAACTGGCCGACCATCCCGCAGCTCTATGTGAAGGGCGAATTCGTGGGTGGCTGCGATATCGTGCGCGAGATGTTCCAGGCAGGCGAGTTGCAGGACATGCTCAAGGAAAAAGGCATCGCCAGCAACGCCGACACGCAGACGGCTTAGGCAGCCGTCCCCATCTGAGTTGAGACGTTACGGCCCGGGCGATTCCGCTCCCGGGCTTTTTCATGTCGAAGCGAAAGGCCCTCATTAGGCCCGGCCACGAAGCCCGCAAACAACGACGCCCTGACACCGGAAAGCCGATGCAGGCCGTAATGTCGTCTGCGATGTTGTCCCGCGCTTAGCGCGAATAGAATTCGATCACGAGGTTCGGTTCCATCATCACGGGATAAGGAACGTCGGACAGCATGGGCACACGCGTGAACGTGGCGACCATCTTGCCGTGATCGACATCGACGTAATCGGGCACGTCGCGCTCGCTGCTCTGAGCCGCTTCCAGCACCATGCCGAGATCCTTCGACTTGTCCCGTATCTCGATCACGTCCCCTTCCTTCAAACGGTAGGAGGGGATCGTCACACGGCGGCCATTCACCTTCACATGACCATGCGAGATGAACTGGCGGGCGGCGAAGACCGTCGGCACGAACTTGGCCCGGTACACGATCGCATCGAGACGGCGCTCGAGCAGCCCGATCAGTCGCTCGGACGTGTCGCCCTTCTGGCGCGACGCCTCGTTATAGATGGCCTTGAACTGCTTCTCGGTAATGTTGCCGTAGTAGCCCTTCAGCTTCTGCTTTGCGCGAAGCTGCTGCCCGTAATCCGATAGCTTGCCGCGGCGGCGCTGGCCGTGTTCGCCAGGTCCGTACTCGCGCTTGTTCTGGGGGCTCTTGGGCCGTCCCCAGATATTCTCGCCAAGCCGGCGGTCGATCTTATGCTTGGCGTGAATGCGTTTCGTCATTCGTCAAGACTCCAGAGCCAAATCGGCTTCCCACGGGCGGTCCATGTGCCCGCGTCTGCCGTAAAAATCCATTGATGGTGGTTGATCGGGGACCGCCAGACGTGCCCGGCGATCCGCACCCAGCCCTCAAGGGCCGAGCCGAAGCGTTCTGTTACACGGAATGCCTGGAAAATGTCAATTCCGCTCTCGCGGTCCCGAATGATCTTCGCTCCGCTATTGCGCCCCCGCGGAGGCCACATAAGCGTTGATGGCGGCCTCGACCTGCTGTTTCCGCTCCGGCGGACATGGGGGAGCGGGCGGGAGCACCAGCTTCTGCGCCGGCCCCTCCCCATCTTCCACGACCTGGTCTTGCCAATCGGACGGGGCTGAATCGCGCTCGACTGGCACGGCGGCCTTTCCGGCGAAGAAGGACGTCGCAAACAGATGCAGCGTCTCGATCATGACGATCTGCTCCTGGGTCCATTCATGCTGGGACTTCTCGGTTGCCAGCATCGTCTGAAAGTTCGCCTTGCCCAGCTCGGGAAGGTCGCAGACATCGGCGTATGCCGAGCGGGTCGCGGCCCGGATGACACGGCGCGCGGAGTCCATGGGAATCAGGAATTTGGCGGGGTCCGACTTGTCGATATCGATCATCGTGCCATCGGGGCCTTTGATCCGGTCGGGGATGAGCGTGGAGGCGTAGATCGACATCGTGCGGACGCCGCGATCGCTTAAGCCGCCGCTCTTTTGCGGGGCCGGTTTGCTGCGCTGGGTCAGTTCCTCCGCAGCGAGGGTTGTCATGCCGGCCCGGCCGTCAGTGGTCTGCGCAACCGCCAAAGCGGACGCACCGCACAACGGCACCAGGATAGCACCAACCACACCACCAAGCTTTGCCCACGCAATTCTCATCAGACGCCCCTCTCATTTTTCTGGCGGAAGCTACCATTGTTGACGGGCATCGCAACAGGAGAAACGGGGCGGAACTGTGACCGCTAAAATTGCGGCTAACCCCTTGATGCTGTTAGCCGCCGGGTGAACGCGGAGACGATGCCTCGCCATGTGCGGACATCCTGCTCGGTACACTCCATCCGATGGAACATGTTACGGATCGATCGGACCATGGCCGGCCGTTTCTCCGGGGGCCGCAGAAATCCGGCCTCGTCCAAAGCCCCTTCCACATGCTCGAACAAACCGAAGAGCGCGGCGCGGCTGGCCGGGACGGTACCCGGCGTGGCCAGCCCTTCGCGTGTCGGCCCGTCGAATGTCGTCGCCCTTCCCAAGGCTTCCGGGT
>JARRPE010000105.1:0-7646 GCA_037383205.1 Methyloceanibacter sp. | reverse complement strand
GGATTGCCGCTCTTCCTCCACTCGTAGGAGAAAAGCAGCACGGCCTGCGGCAGGCTCAGAGAGGCGAAGTTCGGGTCCACGGGCGCTGTGATGATGGCGTCGGCCAACACTATCGAGTCGTTGTCGAGGCCGTTGCGCTCACCGCCGAACATGACAGCACACCGCTGACCGGATTGCGCTTTCTGGCGAAGCGTCGTAGACGCCGTTTCAGGACTGAACACCGGCTTGATCATCTCGCGCGGCCGCGCCGTGGTCGCCGCAACGTAGTTACAGTCGGCCAGTGCCTCTTCGAGCGTCTCGAACACCGCGGCTCCGCTCGCGATCGGTTCTGCCACCGCCGCGGCGGCAAGCGCTTTCTCGTTGGGCCAGCCGTCGCGCGGGGCCACGAGCCGCAGGTCCCGCAGTCCGAAATTGGCCATGGCGCGGGCGGCGAAGCCGATATTCTCACCGAGTTGCGGCTCGACCAGCACAATCGAAGGGGGAGTCGCGCCGGCGCGCTCTTTCGTCAACTTGCCGGCCGGGTCATCTGTTTCCATCATGGGCGGACGATGCTACAGGGAGCCGCGACCCGCAATGGGCTGCGGCGCATTGAATTCGAGCTCGATGGACAGCTCGTTACGACACCCCGTTTTTTGGAGATTGCTGCGTGGACAAGATCAAGGTTGAGAACCCCATCGCGGATTTGCACGGCGATGAGATGACCCGCGTTATCTGGGACATGATCAAGGAAAAGCTGATCGAGCCCTATCTCGATATCGAGCTTGTTCCCTTCGACCTCGGCATCGAACATCGCGACGCGACGGACGATCAGGTCACGGTCGATGCCGCTCATGCAATCAAGGAGTTCGGGGTCGGCGTCAAATGCGCGACCATCACGCCCGATGAAGCCCGCGTGGAGGAGTTCGGCCTCAAGCGAATGTACCGCTCGCCCAACGGAACCATCCGCAACATCCTCGGCGGCGTCATCTTCCGCGAGCCCATTATCTGCAAGAACGTGCCGCGCCTTGTTCCGGGCTGGACGAAGCCGATCGTGATCGGCCGTCATGCCTATGGCGACATCTATCGCGCTCAGGACTTCCGTGTTCCTGGTAATGGCAAGCTCAAAATCACGTTCGAGGGCGAGGACGGGGAGAAGATCGAACGCGAAGTCCATGTGTTCGAGGGATCCGGCGTCGCGCTTGGGATGTTCAATCTCGACAGCTCCATCCGCGACTTTGCGCGCGCATCGATGAACTACGGCCTCAACCGCAATATGCCGGTGTATCTGTCGACCAAGAATACGATCCTGAAAGCCTATGACGGCCGGTTCAAGGATCTGTTTGCGGAGGTCTACGAGACCGAGTTCAAGGACGCGTTCGCCAAAGCCGGCCTCACCTACGAGCACCGGCTGATCGACGACATGGTCGCGGCCGCCCTGAAATGGTCCGGCGGCTATGTGTGGGCCTGCAAAAACTATGACGGCGACGTTCAATCCGATACGGTTGCTCAGGGATTCGGCTCGCTAGGCCTGATGACCTCCGTGCTCATGACACCGGATGGACAAACTGTTTTGGCCGAGGCCGCGCACGGCACGGTTACCCGCCATTTCCGCCAGCACCAGGAAGGCCGCGCCACGTCGACCAACTCCACCGCCTCGATCTTCGCCTGGGCCGGCGCGCTGAAGCATCGCGCCAAGCTGGACAACAACGATGCTCTCGCCCGGTTCGCGCGCACCATCGAGACCGTCTCCGTCGACACGATCGAGTCCGGGTATATGACCAAGGACCTGGCTTTGCTCGTCGGCGCGGACCAGGCGTGGCTTTCGACCGAAGGCTTTATCGATAAAATCGAAGAGAACATGCGGGCGGCAATGGCCGGAGACGTCGCAGCCGCCTAGCCTGGCGTTTGATCAGCGCTCTTTTGGGCCGTCGCCGCAAGGCGGATACGCTCGAGCATGCCGGGGTGACGCCGCGACAGCCGGGCCAGGGCGCGATTGTCGAGCACATAGAGCCGGCAGTGGGTTATCGCAATCACGTCGTGCTCATGCCGGCGGTGTTCCAGTAGCGCCATTTCGCCGAAGATATCGCCGTCCTTCAGTGTGACCGTCCTGTCCTTGCCGAGCAGGCGCGCCTCGCCGCTTGCCAGAATGTACATGTTCTCGCCCACGTCGCCGGCACGGACGATGGGTACACCCGGCTCGTAGCTGCGCGTATCGAGGACCTTCGTGATATCGGCAAGCTCACCGCGGCTCATATCCGCGAACATCGGAATGCGCGCGACCATCGACCAGGTGGCCACGAATTGATGGCGCACCGATTCCTTGCTGAACCCGGTGGCGATGATGGCGACAGGCAAGGCGAACATGCCGACGCCGAGCAGCATCACCACGCCGCCCAACACCTTGCCCATGGCGGTCACGGGCACGACGTCGCCATAGCCGACGGTCGTCAGTGTCGCCAAAGCCCACCACGACGCGGCCGGTATGGATCCGAACGCGTCGGGCTGTGCATCCCGCTCGAGGAAGTAGATTCCCGTCGAGGCGAACAGCAGCAGGATAAGCATGAGAAGCAGCGAACCGAGAAGCGCCCCCGACTCCTCCTTGCATACGCCGAACAACGTCTGCAGTGCGGGTGAGAAACGAACGAGCCGGAAGAGACGCAGAACACGCAGCAACCTCAAGAACCGGAGGTCCGCCGGGAACAGCCACGTCAGATACCAAGGTGCAAAGGCCAGGAGATCGATGATCATGATCGGCCGGCTGGCGAAGGCCGCCCGCGCACGCCAGGGCGGCATGCGCGACAGGATCGGCATCTCCACCGAGCTCCAGACGCGCAGCGCATACTCGATGGTGAACACCATCACGGAGAAGACGTTGAACGCACGAAACCATGCGCCATATTGCGCGGCGAGTTCGTCCACCGTCTCGGCCGCAAACGCGAGTGCGTTCGCGACGATCAAAACGATGATGAAGCCGTTGACGATATAGCTGGCCGGATGAGCGTCACTGCCCAGTTCCAAAATCTCATGGACCTTTCGGCGCCAATGGCGCCAGCGGGCCGAAGACATGATTCAGGCTTGCCCGGCGCTTCTGGAAGCAGAAGGCGCCGGTTCGCTCTCGGGCGCGGACCCGAGCTGGGCGGCGATAGCCTCGAGCGCGGCATCGGCCTTGGCGCCATCGGGGCCGCCGGCCTGGGCAAGGTCGGGACGCCCGCCTCCCCCTTTGCCGCCAAGGATATCGGCCCCCACACGCACGAGATCGACGGCGCTATGCGCACCTGTCAGATCCGCGGTCACACCGACGACGAGCCCGGCCTTTCCTTCCTCGCTCACGCCGACGACGGCGACGACGCCCGATCCGATCTGCTGCTTGGCCTCGTCGACAAGGCCACGCAGGTCTTTGGGCGCCACGCCATGAACCACGCGCGCCAGCAACTTCGTGCCGCCGATCTCCCGCACGGCTGAACCGCCGGCTGCGCCGCCGCTCTCGGGGCGGAGCGCCAACTCGCGTTTCGCATCGGTGAGCTGCCGCTCGAGCTTGCGGCGTTCTTCAACAATAGCCGCCAGCCGTTCGATCATTTCGTCCGGGGGCACTTTGAGAATCTCGGCCGCCTCGCGCACCCGGGCGTCCTGCGCCGCGAGGAAGCCGCGCGCGGCCTCGCCGGTCAGCGCTTCCAGGCGGCGTACGCCGGCGGCCACGGCGCCTTCGCCCACGATCTTCAGAAGACCGATATCGCCGGTGCGGGCCACGTGCGTGCCGCCGCAAAGCTCGATGGAATAGGCGTGGCCCGCCTTTTCGCTCTCGGGCGTCACACCCATGGACACGACGCGCACCTCGTCGCCGTATTTCTCCCCGAACAGCGCCAGCGCGCCGCGGGCAATGGCCTCGTCCGGCGTCATCAGATGTGTTTCGACCGCGCTGTTTTGCAGGATCATGGCGTTCGCCATGTCCTCGACTGCCTTGAGCTCGTCCGAACTCATGGGCTTCGGATGGGAGAAGTCGAACCGCAACCGCCCCGGCTCGACAAGCGATCCCTTCTGCGCGACATGGGTCCCGAGGACCTGGCGCAAGGCTTCGTGCAAGAGATGCGTGGCCGAATGATGCGCGCGGGTCGCCGTGCGCCGGCTATGGTCCACGGACAATGAGACCGTCTCCCCGCGCAGCAGCTTGCCTTTCTCCACGACACCGTCGTGCAGGAACAACCCATGCAGCTTCTTCTGAGTGTCGGAGACCGCGAATACGACGTCGTCCCCGATCGACAAGGTGCCCTGGTCACCGACCTGGCCGCCCGATTCCGCATAAAAGGGCGTCTGATTGACGATAACGATCCCGTGCTCACCTTTTTCGAGCTTTTCGACGCGAGCCCCGTCCTTCACCAGCGCCACGATCTCGCCTGATGCCGCTTCGGTTTCGTAGCCGAGAAACTCGGTGGCGCCGACCTCTTCCTTGAGCTCGTACCAGAGCTTGTCTGTGGCCGCCTCGCCCGAGCCGGACCATGACTTCCGCGCCTCGGCCCGTTGCCGTTCCATCGCCGCCTGGAAGCCGGCTTGGTCTACGCCGATGCCTTTGGCCTTCAACGCGTCTTCCGTCAGGTCGTATGGAAAGCCGTAGGTGTCATACAGCTTGAAGGCGATTTCCCCCGGAAGCGTATCGCCGGACGACAGCCCCTCGACCGCGTCGTCTAGCAGACGCAATCCGCGATCGAGCGTCTCCCGAAACCGCGTCTCCTCCAGCTTCAACGTCTCGTCGACAAGTGCCTCGCCCCGCTGCAGCTCGGGGAAAGCCCGGCCCATTTCGCTCACCAGCGTGGGCACGAGCCTGTGCAGCAGCGGCTCCTGCGCCCCCAACATGTGCGCATGCCGCATGGCCCGGCGCATGATACGGCGGAGGACGTATCCCCTGCCCTCGTTGGACGGCATGACGCCGTCGGCGATTAAGAAGGCAGACGCCCGCAAATGATCGGCGATGATGCGGTGGCTCGGCGCTTCCGCCCCTGCCGCCGGAACGCCCGTGAGATCGACGGATGCCGCGATCAACCTCTTGAACAAGTCGATCTCGTAATTGTCGTGCGTGCCTTGCATGACCGCAGCGATCCGCTCGAGGCCCATGCCCGTATCGATCGATGGACGCGGCAACTCGATCCGGTTGCCGTCGGCATGCTGCTCAAACTGCATAAACACGAGATTCCAGATCTCGACGAACCGGTCGCCGTCCTGCTCGGGGCTGCCTGGCGGGCCGCCGGGCAAATGCGATCCGTGATCATAGAAGATCTCGGAGCAAGGCCCGCAAGGGCCCGTATCGCCCATGGACCAGAAATTGTCCGATCCCGCGATCCGCAAAATCTTCTCGTCCCGGAAGCCCGAGATCTTCTTCCACAGCTCGGCGGCCTCGTCGTCGTCCACGTAGACGGTGACCAAGAGCTTGTCTTCCGGCAGCGCCAGCGTGCCGGTCAGGAAATCCCAAGCGAGCGAAATCGCCTGGTCCTTGAAGTAGTCGCCGAACGAGAAATTGCCGAGCATCTCGAAAAACGTGTGATGCCGCGCCGTATAGCCAACATTGTCCAGATCGTTGTGCTTGCCGCCGGCGCGCACGCATTTCTGAGACGACGCGGCGCGCAGGGCGCTTGGCTTCTCCTGTCCGGTGAACACATTCTTGAATGGCACCATGCCGGCATTCGTAAACATCAAGGTCGGATCGTGACGCGGGACCAGCGGCGCGGACGGCTCGACGACATGGTCGTTGTCGGCGAAGTATTGTAGGAAGGCCGCCCGCAGCTCATTAGCGCGCGATGGCGCCTCGTGCGCCGTCGCGGGCTGAGCCGCCGGCTTCTTCGCCGCACTCGTTTTGGATTTTGCAGCGCTCACTTTAGCAGCACCCAGTTTGCAAGCTTCCGAACCGGCGCTTCTGCCGCCAGTCCCGTCTTGGCCCCCATTTCGGAACGACAAATCGAGCCCACGAACGCGCCTGTCTCCGCCGTGAATCAGCGACCGAGCCGAAGACCGAACCCTACCCGATTCTTCGGGCCTCGCCGCATCACCATGTGCCAACCGACTATCGCCGACGGTCTTGATGATCGGGGCAGACATACGGTCTCCCTCGGCCCCTGTCCAGCAGTCACAGCGGAACCGGCACCCAACATAATCGGGCGCCCCAGAAGACTGGGGCGCCCGACATCGGCGCAAATTCAGATGGGCCTCAAGAGGGCCGTGGAGACCGGACCCGGCGCACCTAGCCGCGCTTGCTCTTGCGGCCACCGCCCGAAATGGACGTTACCGTTTCCTCTTCGATCGGCGGCTCACCGTCATCGGCATCACCTTCGTGCATCTCGCCTTCGAGCATCTGCTCGGCGACGAGCCCCGCACTCTGCCGGATGGCGCGCTCGATCCGTTCGGCCATGTCAGGATTCTCTTTCAGAAACGTCTTCGCGTTTTCACGGCCCTGGCCGATGCGCTCGCTGTCATACGAGAACCAGGATCCGGATTTCTCCACGATCCCGGCCTTCACGCCGAGATCGATCAGCTCACCCATCTTCGAGACGCCTTCGCCATACATGATGTCGAACTCGACCTGCTTGAAGGGCGGCGCCACCTTGTTCTTGACCACCTTGATCCGGGTCTGGTTGCCGACAACCTCGTCCCGCTCCTTGATGGCGCCGATGCGGCGGATATCGAGGCGCACGGAGGCATAGAACTTCAGCGCATTGCCGCCGCTCGTAGTCTCGGGCGATCCGAACATCACGCCGATCTTCATGCGGATCTGGTTGATGAAGATGACCATGCAGCGCGACTTCGAAATCGAGCCGGTCAACTTCCGCAAGGCTTGGCTCATGAGACGCGCCTGGAGGCCCGGCAAAGAATCGCCCATCTCGCCTTCGAGCTCAGCCTTGGGCGTCAGCGCCGCCACCGAATCCACGACCAGAACGTCGATAGCCCCGGACCGGACCAGCGTGTCGGCAATCTCAAGCGCCTGCTCGCCCGTGTCGGGCTGTGAGATCAGGACATTCTCAAGATCGACGCCGAGCTTGCGGGCATAGATCGTGTCCAGCGCGTGCTCCGCATCGACAAAGGCGCAGACCCCGCCCTTCTTCTGGGCTTCCGCGACCACGTGAAGGGCCAGCGTCGTCTTGCCGGACGATTCAGGCCCGTAGATCTCGACCACCCGGCCCCGCGGAAGACCGCCAATGCCGAGTGCGATATCAAGCCCGAGGGATCCCGTGGGAATAGACTCGACTTCCACGGCGGTCTCGTTTTGCCCGAGCCGCATGATGGAGCCCTTGCCGCAAGCCCGTTCGATCTGGGAGATCGCGGCTTCCAGCGCCTTCTCTTTGTCCATTTCCCCTCCTGCCTCAACAAGGCGCAGCGCGGCGTTCGACATCGACGAATCTCCTTATTTCACAGCCCTAGGGCTTGCGTAAATGGCGGTGCCCGACCCTTTCGGCCCTCGTCCACACCCGTATGAGTTTCACCCGTGTGAGGCTTGGTGGGCCGGGAAGTGTGTTAGGACTTGAATGTACACTCTTTGTTCTATGTTCGCAAGATGTTCTCGTCCTGCTGGCGCGGTTTTTCGCGGTTCCTGAGGAGTCGAGGGCCGGAGGCTGTGAAAAGCGCTTCGTGGCGTTCCGTGAATCACTATGATTGAGTTGAAGCAATCGGGGAGCGCAACGCATGAG
>JARRPE010000104.1:0-5321 GCA_037383205.1 Methyloceanibacter sp. | reverse complement strand
GCTTTTCCACTCTTCGAGACTCTGGAAGTCAAACTGCGCTCTGGAACCGGCTGTCGGTATCGTCTATATTTTTAGTTCAACCGAATCTCAGGCTGAGCGGGGTGCCGGCCAGGATCGGCTGGAAGTTGCACAGTCTGACCGAGGGCGCTCAGCGCGCCAAGCTTAAGAAGAGCTTGGCCGGCGTTCATTGCGATGATGAGGACACGAAGCCGGTGATGGGCCGATCGAGTCGAGTTTGCCCCGAACGCGGGCGCGGTTCACGCGGATGCGCCGCTGCCATCGCCTGCGCCTTCGCGCTGACAGGGTTCCTGGGACTGCTGCTCATTTCGCCGGTAGATACGTTCGCGGCGGCCAAGCCGAAGGTAGGCGACGCAGCTGGCGGACAGGCCGATACCGCACCAGCCAAAAACAACACCGATGCGGCGGCCGACGAGCGCGTGTGGTTTGCCAATCTGAATGAAACCAAGATTACGCTGCGTGGCAGTGCGCCGTCCGAAGAGGACAGGCAGACGTCTCTGGGCATGGTCAAGGCGCATTTTCCAAAGTTCACGATTGAAGACAAGGTAGAGGTCATGGAGTCGGATGTTCCACGTGAACAGTGGCTCGCGGCGGTCAGTTTCGGCCTCCAGCAACTCGCACTGATGTCGCGGGGCAAGGTCCGCGTCGACGGTGGCGCGTTGACCGTGAGCGGCCAAGCGGCGAATGCGCAAGAGTACGGCAAGCTCAAGAAGGCATTGGCCGGAAGCCTGCCGACCGGCCTCACGCTCAAGGCGGACGCGGTGCGGCCGCCGGTCGCCGATCCATTTATCTTCAAGGCGGACCTCGGTCCCAACGCTCTCAGCCTGGCGGGAAGCGTCCCGAGCGAGGGCGCGCGCAAGAGCGTTCGTGACCTCTCGCGGCAGCTGTTCGAACGGCCCGGTTTGGACGATCGTTTGGAAGTCGCCTCCGGCGCGCCGAAGAACTGGGACAAGGCCGTCGCCGCAGCCTTGCGGGCCCTGTCGCGGCTCGAGACCGGAAAGGTCGCTCTGTCCGGTTCGGCGGTCAGCATCGAGGGCATCGCGCCCGATCAAGGCACCGCCGTCGCGGTGTCGTCCCAGTTGCGGCGCGACCTGCCGGAACGCTTCTCGACCTCCGAGAGCATCAAGTGGAAGGAAGCGGGCACGCACCTGAACTCGGATCCGGGAACGGCTCGGGACGTGGCGGCAACGATCATTCCGCGGATCAAAGTCTCGCCTCGGAACGGTCAGGTGTGGCGAAGCGGATCGCTGCCGCCGCTCTTCCCGCTTGGCGGTGAGCACTGACACCGGACGCGGCAGTTTCTTCGATCTAATCGTTCACGGCGAAAAACGACGCGATGGCCTCGATCTGATCGCGTTCGGCCAGCGTCGGCGCGTGCCCCTGGTCGGGCACCGTCATGGAGCGCAAATTGGGGTGCCGCTCCACCATCTCGTTTAGCGTTTCGGCGCTGAGAATATCGGAGTGCTCACCGCGGATGACGAAAGTCGGCATCTTGCTGAGGGCAATGAACTCCGGCCAAAGGGGCGGGAAGGGACGGCTCAGGTCAACCGTGCCGATCGCCTTGGCGAGTTTACGGTCATAGGACAGGGCAAGCCTGCCTTTGCGCTCCTCGAAAACGCTCCGCGCCATCTGGTCCCACTGCGCATCGGTGAAATCCGGGAAACCGCGCTCGTTGATGTCGCGCATGATCTGCATGGCATCGGCCCAGGTCTTGGGCGTCGGCATGCGCCGGACATAGTTGACGATCCTGGCGAGTCCCCGGGTCTCGATCACCGGCCCTATGTCGTTGAGGACGACCGGGCCCATCGCAGTCGGGCGCGCAGCCGCCATCAGCATGGTGACGATTCCGCCCCGAGACGTTCCGACGATGCCGACTTGGTGCAGGCCCTGAATGGTCAGGAAGTCGAGGACGTCGTCCAGCTCCACGTTCGGCATGTAGTTGCGCCAGTTCGGGTCGAACTCCGACTGGCCGCGCCCGCGATAGTCGATGCAGTAGACGTTCCGGGGCGTCTCGGGATGGTTGGAGAGATGAGTGGCCAAGGCATGGAAGTCGCGCGAATTGCGCGTCAGACCCGCGAGACAGATCACGCTGCGAAAGCGCTCGTCCGGCGCAGGATAGTGCCGCGCGTGCAGCCGCAAATCGTCCGACGACGAGTAATAGATGTCGATCCAAGGCTTGCTCTGAAGATCAAGCATAGTCCGTCGCCAAGTTGGGAGCACCCGTAATGGAAGCCGTTCGGTGCTAGCCGAAGCAACGCACCCGTTCGATACCTTGATGGCGGATCAATGCTTAAGAAGTCAACTGCGCAAGCAGCCGCGCGGTCCCTTAAGGGGTTTTTACCGCGTTCGAGACCGGCTGGACCGAAGCAGTCTCGGACGGCGGCACGCGGCGCCCTCTGTTGAGATCCTGAACCAGGTGAAGGGCATTCTCGGGACCGGCAAGGCGAGAGCGATAGAGCTGCAACGTCTCCATGATCTTGATCACGTAGCGCCGGGTTTCCGTGAACGGAATCCGCTCGATCCAGTCAATCGGGTCGACGTCCGGGTCCCTTGGATCGCCGTAGATGCCGACCCACTCCTTAACGCGGCCGGGACCGGCATTGTAGGCCGCTAGGGCCATGAAGTAGGACCCGTCATAGTTCGAGATCAGATCGTTGAGGAAGGCCTCGCCAAGCTGGGTGTTGTAGGCCGGGTTGGTGAGCTTCGAGCGGGAATAGGCGACGTTGTAGCGCCGCGCCACACCCTTCGCCGTCGCCGGCATGAGCTGCATCAGCCCGCTCGCGCCGACAGGGCTCTGGGCGGCCGCGTTGAACTCGCTCTCCTGCCGGGAGAGGGCATGAACCAGTGCCGGGTCCACCCGCTCGTCCAAAAGGCTCTTGAAGTTGGGCATGACACCCACGGGGAGGGCGTAGTCGCCCATGGGCAGGTCGCGGTTAAAGGCAATCTTGGACAAACGCAGCGCCATTTGCTTGTGGCCCACCGCCTTGGCGTATTCGGCCAACAGCACGACCTCGGACGCGCTGTCGAGCGTTCGGGAGAGCGACAGCAGGAATTGCGGCGTTACCCAGCCCACGCCGACAGCCCGGGCCACACCGAGAGCGCGTACCGCGTTGTGCGACATGAACTTGTCGATATCTTCCTGGGTCGGCACCGGCGTCGCCGTTACTTCGAGCCGGGCAGGGCGCGGATCGAGAGCCTGGCGGCCGAGCTGTCCGTAGAAGTATTGCGGGTATTTCGCGGCCACGTGGAAGTGAACCGCGGCCGAGCCCCGGTCGCCGAGAGCAAGGGCCGTGCGCCCCAGCCAATACTCGGCGCGCGAGATGTCGCGGGAGTCGGTCGAGCCTCGACGCATGGCAATGAAGTGCCGCAAGGCGGTCTGGGGCTCATCGAGATAGCGGAGCGCCACCCAGCCCGCCAGGAACTCAGCCTCCACATATTCGTCGGCGAGTTGATGCTGTTCGGCGGCGAGCCCGTGCTTGGCGGCGATTTCGTAGGCGGTGCGCGGCTGACCGTCATTGAGCGCGGCCCTGACATTCACGCGTCGCTCGATCCACCATTCCTTCATGTCGAGAAGGAGGTCCGGTTCCAACGGTACGTCCAAAAGGAGCTTCCACGCCGTGAGCCGTTGCTCCTTGTCCATCGTGCGGCGGAGCCATTGGATATTGTTGAACCGCAATCCGAGGTCGGACTTGATCGCGTCGTCCGGCAGCGCCTTGAGAAGCTTGCCGGCGTTGTCGTTGCGCTTGACCACGGCAACGCGTGCCTCGACCTTTTTCTGCTCGGCTTCGGGCAGGTTCTTGGCCACGCGTAAGGCGGCGCTGCACATCTTGGACTTGTCCGGGTAGAGAAGCACGTCGATGCGGGCGCGATGGTCTTCCGCATCGAGCATCTCGCCGAACTCGGAGAGGATCTTTTTCTCGGTATCTTCTCCGAGATCATCCTCCCGCCAAGCAGCATCCACGGCCTCCTCGGCGCGCTCCTTGTCCCCTTGCTTCAGATACACACCAGCCAGAGCCGCGCGACCGGCGCCCGTCTCGGGTTCGGAGTCCTTGAAGAAAGCCAAGATCCGTTCCGGCGATGCGTCGGAGAGAAACAAAGAGGCCTCGGCCTTTTCGCGGAGCGTTTCGAGGCGTGGCCACATCGGATGGGATTTCCGGTAGGCCTCGACCGCCTCGGCCTTCAGATAGGTGCTCTTCGTGTGGGCGAAGCGGTACCACAGTGCAAAGTCGCGAGCGGCAGGATCTTCGATCTTCGCCAGCGTGTCGTCGATCGTGCCCTTGTGGCGCATGACGAAACGAACGCGGCTCTCATCGGCACTGCTCAGCTTGTAGTCGAGCAGCGGCTTCAGGATCGATGCATAGTCGAGGGCGGGTTCCGGCGCCGGCGGGAACGTATTGTCGCGGCGCGGATGAATATCGGGCCCGGGCACCGTATCCGGCATGAAGGATGCGGGGGCCGCGGCCATCTTGTTCGAATCGCCCTCGGACTCGGCCTTGCTGTCGTCGCTCTTGCTGTCTGCGGTGTCGCCTGCCGCTTCTGAAATGTCGTCGGCGCCCTCGTTTGAGGCATCGCTCGCGCCGGCGTCAGTGTCGGCAGACTTTGCGTTATCCTTAGACCCTTCCGGGTTCTCGCCCGGCTGCGGTGCGGCGGCGATCGTCGTCGTACCACCGGCCTCGCTTGCTGCCTTGGAGGCCGTGGTCTGGTTCTCGGCCGCATTCGCGGGCGCGTCGATCGGCCCCCTGAGACTTGGCTTCTGCGCCGTGGTAGCGTCCGGCGCTTGTTCTTGAGAGGGAGCGGCGGTTTCGGTCGATTTCGCGTCCGCTGGAACCGATTCAGGCCGGTCGGGGTTACGCTCGGGCAGCGCCACCGTTTCGGACTTGGCGAGGGCGCAAGTCGGGATGGCCCAAGCAAAGGCCACGAGAAGCGCAAGATTGTACGCGTATGTGCGTTTCATGATCGGCGATTGTTACCGGCTACGACCCGCGCCCAGCGCTTTAAACGTCCCCCACTACTCAGGAGTCGCGACGGGTAAAGTCCGCGCAGTTTAACGAAAGTCTACACTGTCTCAAAGATTTCGGCGGAAAGATGACTGCGTTAAGCCGCCCAGCCGAGCCTGGCGGCGAATTTGGCGTAGGTTTGCACGCTCGCACCGCAGCGAATCGCCGTTCGCGCGTGCTCATCGAAGGCGTCCGATTGCCGTCGGACGATCACCGGATATCCGCGACCGCGCGCTTGCCCGGTACACCTCGAACTCCTATTGTCCCGGCCCACCGAGCGATATCTATATGAGACGATCGCCTCTG
>JARRPE010000103.1:0-5324 GCA_037383205.1 Methyloceanibacter sp. | reverse complement strand
GCGCTCTGGCCCGAAGTCCGCAGCGTCATCCTGCTGGGGACGAACTACGGTAGCGGCACTGACCCGCTCGACTCGCTGCAAGACACCTCGCGCGGCGCCATATCAGTCTACGCCAAGAGGGCCGACTATCACGATGTCATCAAGGGCAAGCTCAAGCAGCTCGCGGGACAGATCCAGGCGCTGGCCGGCGGCGACGTGAAGGTCTTCGTCGATACGGCGCCCGTGATGGAAAAACCGCTCGCGGCGAAGGCCGGGCTTGGCTGGCAGGGCAAGCACACGAACCTGGTTTCGCGGGACTTCGGATCCTGGCTGTTCCTGGGATCGATTTTCACGACGGCCGAGATCGAAGCGGATGCCCCCGAGATCGACCATTGCGGCGCCTGCCGCCGCTGTCTCGATGCGTGCCCGACGAACGCGTTCACCGCGCCCTACGAGATCGATGCGCGGCGCTGCATCTCCTACCTCACCATCGAGCACAAGGGACACATCGCGCCCGAGTTCCGCGCGGCGATGGGAAACCGCATCTATGGCTGCGACGACTGCCTTGCCGTGTGTCCCTGGAACAAGTTCGCGCAAGAAGGCCACGAGGCGAAACTCGCGATCCGTCCGGAGACGGACGATCCGCCGCTTGCAGAGATTCTGACGCTGGACGATGCGGCCTTCCGAAGCCGTTTTCGCGGCACGCCGATCAAGCGCACCGGACGCGACCGCTTTGTGCGCAACGCTCTCATCGCGGCGGGCAATGCGGCGGACGCATCGCTCGTTCCTCACGTCGAGGCTTTGACCGGCGACCCTTCCCCGCTTGTGCGCGCGATGGCGGCATGGGCACTTCGACGGCTGGACCCTAAACGCGCGGACACGATGCGCGCGTCGAGGCTTGCCACCGAGACGGACCCTGCCGTGCGGACAGAATGGCTGGGACATGAAGGAGCGCATGCGCAATGAGCCGCCTCTTCGCCTTTGGATTCGGTTATTCCGCGCAAGAACTCGCGCTGCGGCTCTTAGAGCGCGGCTGGACCGTCGCCGGGACCGCGCGTGACGAAGCGAAGCGCGACGCCTTACGCGCGCGCGGGTTCGAGGCGGCGCCATTTTCGGGCGATTCGCCAAATCCGGAGATCGATCGTCTGCTGGAGGGCAGCACGCATCTGCTGCATTCCATCCCACCCGACCGGGATGAGGATGGCGGCCACGGAGACCACGTGCTGACCCACTATCGCGACAGGCTGGCGAACCTCGGCAGTCTCGAATGGATCGGCTACCTCTCGACGGTGGGCGTCTACGGCGACCAGCACGGAGCGTGGGTCAGCGAGGACACGCCGACGAAGCCCAACAGCGCCCGTACCGAGGCGCGCGTATCCGCCGAACAGGCGTGGCTCGATTTCGGCGCCGAGGCCGGCGTACCGGTGCACATCTTCCGTCTGGCCGGGATCTATGGTCCTGGCCGAAGCGTGTTCGACAAGCTCGAAGCGGGCACGGCCCGGCGGATCAACAAGGAAGGTCAGGTTTTCAGCCGCATCCACGTTGCGGACATTGCCACGGTGTTGGAGGCCTCGATCGCGCAACCGCGCGCAGGCGCGATCTACAACGTCGCCGACGACGAGCCGGCGGCGCCCGGCGACATTGTTGCCCACGCCGCCCGGATGATCGGGATCGAACCGCCGCCTGAAATCGATTTCGAGGATGCCAATCTGCCCGCCATGGTGCGCAGCTTCTACGAAGGCAGCCGCAAGATCGGCAACGCCCGCATCAAGTCCGAGCTCGGCGTAAGACTCCGCTATCCGACCTTCCGCGAAGGGCTGGCGGCGCTCAAACCGTAAGGCTTAAGCCAGCGCCGCATCGATGAGCGCCTCGATCGTGCGCGCAAGACGCTGCAAGTCTTCCGGTTCCGACAGGCGGTGCCCGGCGGATTTCACCAGCGTGAGTTCCACGTCGTCCGTTGCCAATAGATCGACCAAAGCGGCACTGTGCTCCCACGGCACGTCTTCGTCGCGCATGCCCTGAAGGATGCGCACCGGCGCGTTGACCGGAACATCGCCGTCGGCCAGCAGATGGTTGCGGCCTTCTTCGATGAGGATCTTGGTAATGGGATACGGGTCGTCGTAATTGGACGGGGCGTAATAGACGCCTTCGGTCATCACTGTGCTCCGCGAGCCCTCGGACATCTTTTCCCACATGAGCTTCTCGGTCATGTCCCAGGCCGGCGCGATGAGGACGAGCCCCTTGAGGCGCGCATCGCCGGTCTCGGCAAGTTGCCGCGCAAGGAGCAGCGAGATCCAGCCGCCCAAGGAGGAGCCCACGAGAATCACCGGCCGCGCCCCCACGAGCGCCATCATTGCCTGCGCTTCTTCGAGCCAGGCACCGGTCGAGGCCTTTTCGATGTCACCGCCGGAAACACCATGGCCCGAGTAGTCGAAGCGCAGCATGGCGTAGCCCTTCTGGGTGGCCCATTCGCTCAGGAACACGACCTTCGTGCTCGCCATGTCGGAGAGAAAACCGGATAGCCATACAATGACCGGCACGTCGTCCGAGGCGCCCGCATCGAAGCGATAGGCGATCCGGCGGCCATGACGACCTTGGCCAATCTCCATAAAATGTGGTTCTTGCTGATCCATCTTGTGAGCTGCCCCAGTTTGGGATTCGAGGATAGAAGCGACGCGATGTCGGACGTGACCATATTGCAGGTCGTGCCACGGCTTGAGACCGGCGGCAGCGAGCAGTCGACCGTCGAGATCGCCGCAGCGCTCACCCAAGCCGGGGCCAAGGCTTTGGTTGCCACCGAAGGCGGGCGCTTGGCAACCGCCCTCGAGGCCGCCGGCGGCGAAATCATCGCGCTTCCCGTGGCGAGCAAGAACCCGCTGACCATCCTCGCCAATGCCCGGCATCTGGCGCGGATCGTCGAAGACAGGAATGTCACGCTGCTCCATGCACGCAGCCGCGCGCCTGCCTGGAGCGCGTATCTGGCGGCGCGCCGCACCGGGCGGCCCTTCGTGACCACGTATCATGGGGCCTATAGCGGGCGGAGCCGATTGAAGACCTTCTACAACAGCGTCATGGCGCGCGGGGACCGGGTGATCGCCAACTCCCGGTTCACGGCGGGGCTGATAAACGGCCAGTACACCGTGCCTCCGGAACACCTGCACGTCATCTATCGGGGTTTCGATGTCTCGGCGTTCGATGCGGCCACCGTAGTGCCGGAGCGCATCGCTCGGCTGCGCGAGGCCTGGGGGATCGCCCCCGGCCAGCGCGTTGTCTTGCAGGCCGCGCGGCTGACACGCTGGAAAGGTCACAGCCATACGATCGAGGCCGCACGTCTCCTGAAGGAGCGGAACCAACTCGGAGACGCGGTCGTCGTCTTTGCGGGCGACACGCAAGGCCGCGAGGATTACCGCGCCGAGCTTCAAGCCGAGATCGATTCGGCGGACCTCACTGGCATCGTGCGCCTCGTCGGCCACTGCGACGATATTCCGGCGGCCTTCACGCTGGCGGACATCGCTGTCGTGGCGTCGACACGGGCGGAGACATTTGGACGCACGAGCATCGAGTCCCAGGCGGCGGGATGCCCTGTCATCGTCAGCGATGTCGGAGCCGCCAGCGAAAACGTCGTGGCCCAAAGTGACGGCGAGGATTTCACCGGCTGGGTCGTGCCCACCGCCGACGCGCAAGCGCTGGCCGGCTGCCTCGCCGAGGCGTTAACCCTTTCCCCAGCGGCCCTTGCGGCCATCGGGGACCGCGCGCGGACCCATGCCCGCGCCCGCTTCGCGCTGCACGACATGCAGCGGGCGACCCTCGCGGTCTACGACGAACTCTTGGGCACCGCACTCGGGGCCGCGTTCTCTCAATCCAAGCAACTCTAATCGTTCAAAAAGTCGTGTGCCGGCTGCGGGCCGGTCTGCCCCGATTTCGCCCCGGTTTCGCCGCGACATCCTGGGATCTCTGTCTCGTGCCCGCGCTACGCGGCAACCCGCGCGGGGAACCAACACCCTAAAGGAGTTGTTAAGTAAGCCGGTGCCACTCTCTGAAAAATGTACCCGAGCGTCTCGACACACATGCAGGCACAAAGCACTTCGGCGCCCGGCGTTGATACGCCGCCGGTGCACTTCATCTATCACGTGCCCAAGTGCGCGGGGCGGACCATCGACCGGCATTTGGCGACCGCCCTGCCGGCGAACGCCTATCATCGTTTGCGCAGGCGCCGGGGCTTGGGACGGTTCGCGACCGGTTACGACACCTCGCGGCTGCCTGACCCGAACGAGACGCAAGTGGTGAGCAGCCATTATCTCGGCATTTCGCTCGACGCGCTTTTTCAGGATCGACTGATCAAACGGAGCCTGCTCTTGCGCGATCCGGCGAGCCATTTCGTCTCCTATTACAACTACCGCATGACCCGTTACATCAACGAGGGTCTGCAGCCCTACGGCATCGACGTCGCCTACGGCGCGATGCGGCGCAATTTCATCACCCATTACATCCTCAACAACTTTCTCGAGTTGAACTGGGTGCAGATCGCCAGCCTGTCCGATCAGGACAAATACGACTTGGCCAACGCGTTCCTCTCCATGTTCTGGTTCGTCGGCGACTACACCCTATGCGACGATCTGTTGAGCGTGCTCGGCGACCGGCTCGATATCTCGGCCAATGCGCAACTCCACAACGGTCTTGCGGACTTGTCGCGGGGTGCAGGCTGGACGCCGCTGACATTGGATTTGCTTCCTGAGGCCACCGTGGCGCGCATTCAGGACGACAACCGCATCGATCAGCGGCTGTGGGAAACATGGCGCGAGGCCCGGCACGAAACCGGCGCCGTCCGCCCGGTCGCCCTCGAGAACGGGGCCGCAAGCTTCATCGGCGGTGAAGCACTTCGCTTCGTGCACCAAATCGTTCGCCGGCTGCAGCGGCGGTGGGGACGCGTCGAAGCCGGTGTCGCAGTTCCACAGCGAGGCCCCGCGGCGATCGTTTAGGTTTCGGACCCTTCCGACCAGTCTGACCGACACGAACCGTCTAGGCTTTCCTTGAACGGGCCTCGGCGGGCGCTTTCGGGTGCGCATCCGAGGTGCTATGGACTAAGAACTGACCTCATCCATCAACTGGCACCTCGGGGCTACACGCCCCAGCCTAGACACCGGAATATCCATGCGGCAGCTTGCCCAACTCGCGCTCCGGCGAGAGCCCGCGATCATCCGTTCGCTGTTCTTCCTAGCTCCCCTCATCACGCTGCTGATCCCGAAAACGACGGTCGCCATGCTGATCGTGCTGTTTCTCTGCTGCGTCGGCCTGGAAGCGGCGCGCGGCGGGAGCCTCAGGGATCTGTTTCGGATGGATATGAC
>JARRPE010000102.1:0-7525 GCA_037383205.1 Methyloceanibacter sp. | reverse complement strand
GTTCGTGGCGGTACGCTCGCCGGCTGGCTCGACGTCCTTGCGGATGCCGAACGTCCGCTCGTTCTCGTTCCGGGCGGAGGCGCGCTAGCCGACGAAGTCCGGTACTGTCAGCGGCAGTTGGGATTCGGCGACGTCACGGCCCATCGGATGGCGCTGTTGGCCATGGACCAGCTCGCCTGGGCCATCGCCGGCATGACACCTGGCTTTGAGGTCGGCGCGACGATAGAGGACCTCCGTACGCTTATTCAGCGAGGACTCGTCCCCGTTTGGGCGCCGTCTGCATTGCTCGCGGACCGGACGGATGTCGAAGCGACCTGGCGATTGACGTCCGACAGCCTGGCGCTGTGGCTCGCAGGCAAACTCGGCGCTCAGTCATGTTGCGTGGTGAAGTCGGCCACGATGGCGCATCGTCCCGTGAGCGCGGACGTGCTCCGCAATGACGGTATTGTCGACGACGCATTTCCGGCCATGCTGGGTGAAACGGGAGTCGCCACGGCGATCTTCGGACGCGGCGACGAGGGTGGTCTGGCCGCCTTTCTCGCGGGCGAGGGGCCGGCGCAGAATCCGGTCACCGCGTGAGCGAGCCGGGCATGGCCGAGAAGATTCTATTTATCACCGGACATCTGGCGGAACCGCGTTTGAAGGCGGTTCTCGAAGGCATGGACGCGGCGTTCGAGTGGCGCGTCGAGGACATCGGCGTCAAGGTCGCGGCACTGATGACCGAAGACATCATCATGCGGCGTTTGGAAGATGCGCGAGGCGCTGACAGGATTTTATTGCCCGGGCGGTGCCGTGGCGATCTCGACAAACTCTCGGCCCATTATGGCGTGCCTGTCGAGCGCGGCCCCGACGAGGTGAAGGACATTCCGGTCTTTTTCGGCCGGGCGCGCCGGGCGTCCGACATGTCCAAATACAACATCAACATCTTCGCCGAGATCATCGACGCCACAGCCATGAGCATCGAGGATATTCTCGCCCGTGCCGAAGACTACAGTCATCGCGGCGCGGATGTGATCGATCTTGGCTGCCTGCCGGATACGCCGTTTCCTCATCTCGAAGATACGGTGCAAGCACTGAAGACGTACGGCTACAAGGTCAGCGTGGATTCTGCCGACCCGGACGAACTGCTGCGCGGCGGACGGGCTGGGGCCGATTACCTGCTCAGCCTCGACGAGACGCGGCTGCACATCGCCGACGAGGTGTCCTCCGTGCCTGTCCTGATCCCGGCGACCCATGGAGACTTGGACTCCTTGCGCCGGGCCATGGCGGTTCTGGACGAGAAGGGGCTGCCGTATTTGGCCGACCCGGTGCTCGACCCGATCAATTTCGGCTTCATGACCTCGCTCGAGCGCTATGCGCAGTTGCGGCGCGAGCGTCCCGAGGTGGACATCCTCCTCGGCACGGGCAATCTCACCGAGCTCACAGAGGCCGATACGACGGGGATTACGGCGACCCTGCTTGGCATCGCTTCGGAACTGAACATCAAGAACGTGCTCGTGGTGCAGGTGAGCCCCCATACGCGCCGGACCTATGAGGAGCACGACGCGGCGCGGCGCTTGATGTTCGCATCGCGCGCCGACGGAGAGTTGCCTAAGGGCTATACGGACGAGCTGCTCGGCCTCCATGCCAAGCGGCCATTTCCGTTGACGCCGGGGGAGATCGCCGAGAACGCTGCCGCCGTGAGGGACAGGAACTTTCTCATCGAGGCCGCCGAGGATGGCGTGCACATCTACAACCGCGACGGTCATCACGTGGCCGAAGACATCTTCGAACTCTTTCCCAAACTTGACCTCGAAGGAGACGCGGGCCACGCCTTTTATCTAGCGGCCGAGCTGGCGAAGGCGGAGGTCGCCTGGCGCCTCGGCAAGCGCTATGCCCAGGACGAGCCGCTCGATTGGGGAGTGGCCGCCGACATGCCCAGTGAAGACAGGACGCGCCTCAAAGAGGCCGGCCATACGCTGGCTATGAAGAAGAAACGGGAGGAGTCGTAATGTCGTCCGAGGTCCCAGCATGCCCATGATCCGCGAATGCATCGTCACGACGTTGAGCGACGAGGGCAAGCTGCACATCGCCCCGCTCGGCCTCATCGAAGACGGGGAGGGCTGGGTCATTGCGCCGTTCCGGCCTTCGACGACGCTCGACAATCTCCGCGCGACTCCCTTCGCCGTCGCGAGTTTCACCGACGACGTGCTGGTGTTCGCGGGCTGCCTCACCGGATACAAGGATTGGCCGACCGTGCCTGCCGAGCACATTCCGGGCGCTTACCTTCAGAATGCGCTGGCGCATCTCGAGCTCGCGGTCGAGCACGTGGAGGAGGATGAACTGCGGCCGCGCTTCCATTGCCGCATTGTCCATGAGGCAAATCACGCGCCTTTCAAAGGCTTCAACCGGGCCCAAGCGGCCGTGATCGAAACCGCGATCTTGGCAACGCGTCTCAAGATGCTGCCGCGCGAGAAAATCGAGACGGAACTGGCCTATCACCAGATCGCCGTCGAGAAGACCGCGGGGCCGCGCGAGCATGAAGCTTGGCGCATTCTCGTCGAGAAGATCGAGGACTTCTACAAACACGCCGAGAGGCGCGACTAGGTCCCGGTTGTCTCGGCGGCCATCGCGACGAGCTTTGCAACCGTGTTCATGTTGCGGGCCGTGCCACGCGTGGCCGCGGGGATCTTCAATTTCGACCGTCCCATGCCGTCGGGATAGTGGACATAGATCTCGCGCTTGCCCAGGTGCAGCGTCTCGTTTTTGAGGCCTGAGACGCTATCGACATCGTGCGCGCTGGGTGCTTCGTCGAGAAAGAGCACCATGACCTTGTTCGGCGATCCGTCAGGGAAGGGATTGTGCGCTCGCACCGCCGAGAGTTCGTCAGCGGTCCGCACGAGGATAGCCACGGGTTTGCCCGCATAGGTTTCCAGGATGTCCTCGAGCTTCGCTTTGACGTCGTCCTCACCAGCGTCACTCCAAAAGACGACGTTTCCGGAAGCGATGTAGGTGCGCGGCGAAGAGAACCCTGCATGCGCGCACATCGTCACGAGGTCGCGCATGGGGAGCTTGCCTGTGCCGCCCACGTTGACGGCTCGAAGAAGGGCGGCAAATGCCGGCATCGCCGCCCACCTCTTCTTGCGCTAGGCGCGCGCCTTGGCGGGTTCGCTGAGGTAGGAATTCACCGACGACAGCAACAGGTGATAGGCGCGGTCGACAATCTCCTCGAGCGACTGGGTGCGCGCGAATATCTTGTTGGCCTTGGCCATGAGCTCTTCGCGCGTCGGCAACTGAGGCGCATGGATTTGCGCCAGAGCGTCATGGGTGCGGCCCTGTGCGCGCGCCAAGGCGTCGCGGAGCGCGTCCAGCTCCACGCCGTTCAACGTGTTCGAAATGGTGCTCGCGATGCGGGCGGAATTGAAGTGGCCGGCCAGTTGCTCGGCGGCGCGATTGATGACGCCGACGCCAAGGCCGTGCTCGTTCCTGACGACCTTCTTCGGCGGCATGCGGAGGTCCCAAACGAGACCGACCCAGGACAATGCCTTGAGGATGTAATAGGTCGGATCCCATTCGTACCAGCGGAACCCCTGGCGCACGCTGCTTTGGAAGGCATGGTGATTGTTGTGCCAGCCTTCGCCCATGGTGAAGATGGCCAGAAGCCAGTTGTTGCGGGAGTCGTCGCCGGTCACGTAGCGCTTCTTGCCGTGCACATGCGCCAGCGAGTTGATGCAGAACGTGCCGTGGTAGACGGCGACCGTGCTCCAGAAAAACCCGACGAACAGGCCCGGCCAGCCGGCCACCAGGAAGCAGATTACGGCGAGGGCGACAGCCGGTACGAGGGGATATTTGTCGAGCCAGCGAAGCTCGGGATAGCGCATCAGATCCTTGACCTTCTCCTCGTCGAAATCGTCATGCTGCTTGGCGAAAATCCAGCCGAGATGGCTGTAGAGAAAGCCGTGCTGGCGCGGGGAGTGGGTGTCGAGTTCGGTGTCCGAATGGAGGTGGTGATGCCGGTGCTTGGCGGCCCACCACAGCACGCTCTTCTGTGCGGTGCTTTGACACAGGACGGCCAGCACGAACTGAAAGGCCCGGCTCGTGGAATAAGCCCGATGCGAGAACAGCCGGTGATAGCCTGCGCCGATTGCGAAAATACGCAGCCAATACAAGGAGATGCCGAGGATGGCGGCCTCCCAGGTTACGCCGGACCAAATGGCGCCGAAACAGGCAAGATGTACCAGGAGAAAGGGAATCGCCGACGGGTAGATGATATCGTCATGCACGTGGGCGGAGCGGGTCTCACTTGCCATATTCGTCAATAATCCTTTGCACTTCAGTTGCGTAGCGGCGCCTAAACATATCCGAAACAATGAGAATCAAAACTTTGCGTTATCTCAATGTGGGAAATGTCGCGCCTTCAAGCAAGCTGTGCCACGGCTGCGGCCGGCGCGCAACGGGCCACCATCTCCCGCGCCTCGTCCGCGCATGGGGTCAGGTCGGCGAAATCCCGATAGGGGCACCCGAGCCGGTCGGCCAGCGCAGCCGCTAGAAAACGCCCGCAACCGGCCCCGACAATCGGGGCGTCGGGGTTCAGTCCGTCCCGCTCGATCACCGCACGGGCGTCAGCCTCGATCTGGTCGAGGAGGCGCCGGGCCAGGAAATCGGCGAGCGCACGCCAGGCCACGATGTCCGCGTCCTCGGCATCCCGACCCAACATGCGGGCAAGCCGCGCGGCGCTTTCCTCCAAGTCCTTGCCCCGGTTGTCGGCACTCGGAAAAGGATCTGCGTCCTCCGGCAATTGACCCGTGAGGCGATAGACGTCCGCCATGGTTGCAAAGCGCTCCGCCGCAAGGCCTTGCATCCGGCCCTTGAATGGGGCTCGGCCCGCGACCGCCATCACCGGCGTGCGGACGACACCGCGATAGATGAGTTCGCCTTCAGTCAGGCGGTCGCCGTCGGTGCGTCCGACGGCACAAGGGTGGCCCTGCTTGAACGGAATGAGATCGGTCGTCGTCGTGCCCACATCGACCAGCAGGCCGCTGTCTTCGACGGCGGCGGCGAGGGCGGCGCTGGCATGCCAATTCGCAGAGGCGACGTCCTGCCAGCCGGTAACGGCGCCATGGGCATCGACAAACCCGTCCAGACTGTACTTCCGGGGCTCGGCGAGGGCGGGGCACGGAATCTGCGTGACCGAACCGACTTGACCGTCCTCGACGCGGGCCAGCTTGAGGTTGACGCCGCCCAAATCCCAACCAAAACGAGTCGCCATTGAGACCTTATCTCCCGAGACGTCATTTCCCCACACGCCGATACGCGGCATGATAGATACGAGATTCGAAAGGCATTTTGACCATGGCGCCGACATCGGAGATTTCCGGAATTCCGCCGGCACCGACATTCGCCGTCGTACCCGTGCTCGACCTGAAGGACGGCGACGTGGTGCATGCGCGGGCGGGCAAACAAGCGCGGGCGGGAAAGCGCGCGGACTATCGTCCCATTGCAACGCCGTTCGGGCCGCCGCACGACGCGCCGGCCATCGCCAGAGCGCTTCTCGGTATCACTTTCTCGCCGGTCCTGTATATCGCCGATCTCGATTCCATCCTGGGGCGTGGTAACAATTTCGAACTCGTCCGGGCTCTTGGCGATGCACTGCCCGGGACGGATCTTTGGATCGATGCAGGGTTCTCGAACCTCGACGACTGCGCCTTCTGGCTGCCGCTTGGGGCAACGCTCGTCGTCGGCAGCGAGACCGTCGCCAGCCTTGAGGACTGGAAGGCGATGTACGCCAATTTTGGCCGCAATCTGGTCCTGTCTCTCGATTTCGACGAGCAGGGCCTGCGGGGGCCGAAAGAACTGCTGAGCCAACCCGAACTCTGGCCCGACAGGGTCATCCTCATGAGCCTCGGTCGGGTAGGGACCGAGACGGGCCCCGATCTCGAGCTTCTGGCGAGGGTCATCGGTGGCGCCAGCGGCCGGGACGTCTATGTCGCCGGCGGCATTGCCACCAACGCCGATCTTGGGGCGGCCATGGACGCAGGCGCGCGCGGTGTGCTTGTCGCGACGGCGCTCCATTCCGGCGCCATCGGACAAAAAGAAATCGCCGCCCTCTGGCGAGGACGGCGATCTCAAGTCTGACGTGCGGTCAACCCCGCGAATTAGAAACCAAGTTTCTTGAGCCACCGACGTATCGGGCCCGGCTCATCTTCGCCACCGGAGGTCGCCCGATCCGCAGCTTCTCCAGTTCAACCAGCGGCGAACGGGTGGGCGGCAGAGTCCTTCTTGGCGGTGACTTCCGAAGCCTTCGGCTCGCCGGCGACGGCGCGGGCGATAGCTTCCTTGGTCGCCTGATAGTTGAAGTCCTGGATCTTCTTGTCGTCCGCGGCTTCCCAGTGAATGAAGACGCCAACGCAGACATAAAGATCGTCAGCTTCGTCGGCCGGGATAACACCCTCGGCGACGGAGTCAGCAACGGCCTTGGCAACCGCGTACTGAGCGGGGCCAAACATCTGAACAGCCTGACGGGCGTCCTTGATGGTGACCTTGTTGTAGAGGATCGTGGCCGGCTTGCAGAGCAGGTTCGGAGCAACAACGGCGAGCAGGGTGGTGAAGCCGTCCTTGTTGTTCGTCAGCGCGTTGCAGAAGGCCGACTCGGCGGCGCTGCCGCGCGGGCCGAGAATGAGATCGATATGGGCAACTTCGTTGCCATCGCCGACGAGCGACTCGCCGATGCATACACCAGTGATTTTGGCCATGAGGCCCCCTCCCTAGTACGTGAGACGTGATCAAAACAATAAAACATCGGTGCCACCAGATGACCGGCGGAACCAACGGAAGAGCACAGGATGCGCTCCAGCGTTCGCAGCCCCATTCGGGGCTTCGCGAGGGTCAACATAAGGCCGGACTTGGAGGATGCAAGCCGATTGTTCGCCGTTTGGGCCGATTTGGGCCGATTTCTTTACGAGAAGTTACCCGGAAACGAGCGCGTTCGTGAACAGCGTTGCCACCGTAAGGTCCGCCGACGTCCCAGGATTGAGGCCGCGCTCCTTGAGTGAAGCATCGAACGCGGCCAAGGGACCGGCCATTTCCTGCGGCATGTGTGTCTGGGAAAGACCCGCCTCGATGGGGCGGGCCTCGTCGAGCACCTCACCTGCCGTTGTCGTCCCAAACTTGCGCTCGATCAGCGTGTCGGGGATATGCGCCAGAAATCCGAGATACACATAGGTCGCGACCCAGGGTACATCGCCCCAGCGCGCCGTCCCGCCTGCGCTCCATTTGAGGCCGAGGTCGAAAATGTCGACGAAGTCGTTTGCATAGTTCCAGGCAATACGATCGTGGGCCTCAGCCGCGTGCATGGCCTCGAGCAGGGTGACATCGGGATCCGACGTGACATCGTGCTCCGATGTGGTGCCGAGCCCACCGGGTTCGGCACGTCGGATCGCGCGATAGGCAGCGCGTGCGTCCTCCACCGTCAGCGATGCGAGAACCTGGGCAAGAGCCTGTCGCAAGCCGGCGCCCCCTGACACGAGCGCCGCCTGGGCGAGGGGAG
>JARRPE010000101.1:0-5846 GCA_037383205.1 Methyloceanibacter sp. | reverse complement strand
GTCTTCGAGTTCCTGGTCAACCAGGAACGGTGGGACGCGCTCGGACCCGAGCGGCAGTCCCTGATCGAAAGCACCTGCGGGGAATTGCTGCAAAGAACCCTGTCGGAGAGCGCCAATCTGCAGTTGGCGGCGCTTACGGCCTTTGCCAACGAGGACGGCGTCACGATACTCACCTTCCCCGAGGACATTCAGGCCGCATTGCGCGAAGGCTGGGAGGAGGTCGCGCAGGAAGAGGGCATCCGGGACTATCTCTTCAAAGAGATCCTTACGGATATCGAGAACTTCCGGTCAGGCAGCGAGGCCACGGCCGAGGCCCGGAATGGTGCCGGCAAGGCCAATGGCCTCAACGGCAATGGCGCCGACCTGAAGGAGAAAGATGCGATGCCCCCGCCCCCGCCCCCGGGCGAGGCCATCCAAGCGGGCCCCTGACAGAGAACGAATAGGCCAGCCCGGTCCTTTTGCTGCCGCGTTCCGTTTGCACGCGCGGCTTGCTAGACTAGACCCCATGTTGCTCATCGGCCCCGGAAAATGCGAAGAGGGGTGAGCATCCTTGTTCTTGATGGCCCTCGGGCGGCGGTTGGCCCCCAGGCGGCTTGGAGCCTTCAGACATGTCCACCGTGACCCTTCCAGATCCCGACCGCGTCGTCATGGCGCGCCGGAACGAAGTGGTGAAGCAGCTCAAAAAGCTGGCGCCTGACGCGCTGGTGATCGCCGATCTCGAAGGCCGCCGGACGTTCGAGTCCGATGCGCTCGCCGCCTACCGGCGTTTGCCGCTCGCGGTCGTGCTCCCGGCCAGCACCGAGGAGGTCTCGGCGATCCTGCGCTTCTGCTACGAGAACCACGTGAAGGTCGTGCCGCGCGGGGCCGGCACCTCGCTCTGCGGGGGCGCAACGCCCCTCGAGGACTCGATCGTTCTGTGCCTGTCGCGGATGAACAACGTGATCGAGATCGATGCCGCGAACCGGGTCGCGCGGGTCGAGGCCGGCATTACCAATCTCGCCATCACCCAGGCGGCTGCTTCGCAGGGCTTCTTCTATGCGCCCGACCCGTCCAGCCAGGTGGCCTGCACGGTCGGGGGCAACATCGCCACCAACTCCGGCGGTGCGCATTGCCTGAAATACGGGGTGACGGTTAACAACCTGCTGGGCGTGCGTATGGTCATGGTCGACGGGGAGATCGTCGATTTCGGCGGCGCCTATCTGGATGCGCCGAACTACGATTTCTTGCCATTGATCGCCGGCTCCGAAGGTCAGCTTGGAGTGGTGACGGAGGCGAGCGTCCGGCTGCTTGCGGCGCCTGAAGGCGCGCGTCCCGTCCTGCTCGGTTTCGATTCGGCGACTGCCGCCGCGTCCTGCGTGGCCGCGATCATCGCGTCCGGTATTGTGCCGGTCGCGATCGAGTTCATGGACCGCCCGGCGATCCATGTCTGCGAACATTTCGTGCCCGCCGGCTATCCGCTCGACGCCGAAGCAGCGCTGATCGTCGAGGTCGAAGGCTCGGAGGACGAGATCGAGTATCTGCTCGAGAAGATCGAGGATATTGCACAGGACTACAATCCAACGAGCGTGCGGCGAAGCCAAAGCGCCGAAGAGAGCGCGCTGATCTGGAAAGGCCGCAAGGCGGCGTTCGGGGCGATCGGTCAGATCTCGGACTATATGTGCATGGATGGGGTCATTCCGTTGTCGGCTCTGCCCGAGGCGCTCAACGGTGTGAGCCTGATTTGCCGTAAGTACCGTTTCGACGTGGCCAATATCTTTCACGCTGGCGACGGCAACCTGCATCCTTTGATTTTGTACGACGCGAACGACCCAGGGCAGCTGGAGCGCGTCGAGCTCTGCGGCGCTGAGATCTTGAAGCTGTGCGTCGAACTCGGCGGGTGCCTCACCGGCGAGCACGGGGTCGGCATCGAGAAGCGCGAGCTGATGTACGAGCAGTTCACCGACGAGGACATCGATCAGCAGGTACGGATCAAGGAAGAGCTGGACCCCAACTGGCTTCTGAATCCGGGAAAGGTGTTTCCGATTCTCGGCCGCGATGCCTTGAAGCCGACGATGGATCTGACCCGCCTCGAAGCGCCCTCGGATGACTTGCCGCCCGAGGACACCCTCGTGGACGAGGTTGAATTCGATGTGGAATACATTGAAGGCGAGGAACGGCTGTGACGGCTCATATGCGCCTTGGCTTTCACGCGCCGCAGACGGAAGAGGAGCTGTCGAAGCTCGTCGTCGAAGCCGCCGAATCGCGCACGCCTCTCGAGATCATGGGCAAGGGCACCAAGCGCGAGATCGGTCACCCGGTCCGCGCCGGGGCGGTTCTCAGCACTGAGAACATGAAGGGCATCACCCTTTACGAGCCTACCGAGCTGGTGATGGTGGCCAAGAGCGGCACGCCGCTCATGGACATCGAGGCGGCGCTCGCCGAAAACGATCAGGAGCTCGCCTGCGAGCCCGTCGATATCGCGCCGGTTCTTGGCTACGGCCCGAGCGAGGGCACCGTCGGCGGCCTGGTCGCCACGAACATCTCCGGCAGCCGCCGCATCCTCAAAGGCGCGGTACGCGATCACGTGCTCGGCGTCACGGCGGTGAACGGGCGCGGTGAAATCATCAAGTCGGGCGGCCGCGTTATGAAGAATGTCACCGGCTACGACATCGCCCGGACTTTGGTCGGTTCCTGGGGGACGTTGGCCGTTCTGTGCGAAGTCGCCCTGAAAGTCCTCCCGATCCAGCGCGAAACGCGGACCCTAATCTTCTTCGGGCTCTCGGATTTCGCGGCCGTCGAAGCCCTGTGTCTTGCCATGGGCACGCCTTATGAAGTGTCCGGGACCGTTCATCTGCAGGGGCCGCTCGCCGCCCGTCTGTCGGACGCCGATCTCGCGGGCAACGGCGCCGTGACGGCGATCCGCGTGGAGAGCTTCCCCGCCTCGGCCCGCTATCGTACGAGCCGTCTGCGCGAGGCCTTGCTCGCCTACGGGCCGCAGCTCGAACTCGACACCGATCGCAGCCAAACCTTCTGGAAGGACGTGCGCTCGCTCAAGATGTTTCAGGGCAACAAATATCCGCTCTGGCGCGTCTCGACGGTCCCGAGCAAGGCGGCGACGCTCGTCGGCAACCTTGCGCGCAAGATCGACCTACGAGTGGCCTATGACTGGTCGGGCGGTCTCGTCTGGATCGAGACGCCGTCCTTGACCGACGCGGCCGCCGTCGATATCCGCCGTCAGCTTGCGGAGTTCGGTGGTCACGCCACGCTCGTTCGCGCGGCTGCGGCAATCCGCAAGGAGACGGATGTGTTCCAGCCATTGGAATCGCCGCACGATATTCTGGCGGCCAAGCTGAAGCATGCGTTCGATCCGGTCGGGCTCTTCAATCCGGGCCGGCTGTACAGGGGCCAGTAGCGCGCGATGGAAACCAATTTCAACTCCATGCAGCTTGGAGACCCGTCCATCGCACGGGCGGACGAGATCCTACGCCGCTGCGTCCATTGCGGTCTGTGCACGGCCACCTGTCCGACTTATGTGCTGACCGGCGACGAGCGGGATAGTCCGCGCGGGCGCATCTATTTGATGAAGCAGATGTTCGAGACGCGCGATGTGCCGTCCTCGACGGTGCACCACATCGACCGCTGCCTGTCCTGTCTCGGCTGCATGACCGCGTGCCCGAGTGGCGTCGACTACATGCATCTCGTGGACCTTGCCCGGACGCGCATCGAGCAGCGGGGGCACCGGAGCCCGAACAAGAACACCATGCGCATGTTCCTGAGCCGGGTGCTGCCCTATCCGAGCCGGTTCAAGGCGATGCTGATCCTCGGCTGGTTTGCCCGGCCGTTCCGCGACGTGATCGGCAAGCTCGGCATGAAACGCATCGCGGCGGCGCTGGACCTCGTGCCAAAGGATGCCCTGAAGCTCAAGATCCTGCGCCCGCGGTCCGCCTACAATCCGAAAAGGCCGCAGCAGAAGCGCGTGGCCATCATGCTGGGCTGCGTCCAGGAGGTGCTGGCGCCGCAGATCAACCGGGCGGCGATCCGTCTTCTGCGCCGCCATGGTGTGGATGTGATGGTCGTGAAGGACGAAGGCTGCTGCGGCGCGCTTTCGCATCACCTTGGGCGCGACGAGGAAGCCCGTGCCCATGCCCGCCGCAACATCGATGCGCTGACGGCGGTCATGCGCGAGCGCCTTCTGGACGCGATCATCCCAACCGCCAGCGGCTGCGGCACGATGCTCAAGGACTACGGTAATCTCCTGGAGCGCGACCACGGCTACGCCGAGCGGGCGGAGTATGTAGGCGGTCTGGCCCGCGATGCGACCGAGTTCCTGAACGAGATTTCGCTCAATCCGCCAGTGATGTGGACCGGGCTCAAGGTCGCCTATCACTCGGCCTGCTCCCTGGGCCACGGGCAGAAGCTAGAGGAACTGCCCCGGCAACTCTTGGAGCAGGCAGGCTACACGCTCACCGAGATCCCGGAGGGACACCTGTGCTGCGGCTCCGCCGGCACCTACAACATCGTCGAGCCGGAATTGTCGGCGGAACTCCGGGAGCGCAAGGTCAAGAACATCGAATCGATCGCGCCCGACGTCATCGTCACCGGCAATATCGGCTGCATGACCCAAATCAAGGCCGGCACGGACATCCCGATCGTCCACACGGTGGAGCTTCTCGATTGGGCCACCGGCGGCCCGTGGCCGCCGGCCATATCGACGATGCGGGACCGCGCCCACCCCATCGAGGCGCTGGTCGAGATGGCCAAGGCTTCGGCCAAGGAAAAGGCGCTCGCCGATTAGGGCTGATGGGGCCGGTTGCTTGCTGGCCGGGGGCCGATGGGCTAGAACGCGGCGGCAAAAGCTAATTGAAATCCGCCGCATCCCTCATGAGTAAGAACGACGATAAGCCCGGGCAGGGTTCGGAGAACACGCGCCCCGAAGCGCGTCTGCCCAAAGGCCTGCAAGACTCTCCGCCTGGAGAGATTCGCGCGACCGAAGCGATGCTCGCCACGATCAAGCAGGTGTTCGAGCTCTACGGGTTCGAGCCGCTGGCGACGCCCGCCATCGAATACACCGACGCGCTCGGCAAGTTTCTGCCTGACGAGGACCGGCCCAACGCGGGCGTGTTCTCCTTCCAGGACGACGACGAGCAATGGCTCTCGCTGCGCTACGATTTGACGGCGCCGCTCGCCCGCTACGTGGCCGAGAACTATCAGACCCTGCCGAAACCCTTCCGCCGCTATCAAACGGGTCCCGTCTGGCGCAACGAGAAGCCGGGCCCGGGCCCGCCGCTATCAAACGGGTCGCGTCTGGCGCAACGAGAAGCCGGGCCCGGGGCGCTTCCGCCAGTTCATGCAGTTCGACGCCGACACGGTGGGCGCACCGTCGGTCGCGGCGGATGCGGAACTGTGCATGCTTGCCGCCGACACCATGGAGGCGTTGGGCGTGCCGCGCGGTGACTACGTGGTGAAGGTCAACAGCCGGAAGATTCTCGATGGCGTACTCGACTCTATCGGCGTCGAGGAAGGCCGGCGGCTCACGGTCCTCAGAGCAATCGACAAATTCGACAGGCTCGGCGAGGAGGGGGTGCGCCTGCTTCTCGGCGAGGGCCGAAAAGACGAGAGCGGCGACTTCACCAAAGGCGCGGGCTTGGCTGCCGGCGATATCGAGAAGGTGATTGCGTCGACGTCTCCGTTGTCCGGTGGCAATAACGCCGTCTTAGATCAACTCGTGCAACTCTCCGACACCGAGGCGGGTGCCGAGGGTATCGAAGAACTCAAGACGATCGCATCGCTCGTCGAGGCAGGCGGCTATGCGGACCGCATCGTCATCGATCCCTCCATTGTACGCGGGCTCGAATATTACACCGGCC
>JARRPE010000100.1:0-5424 GCA_037383205.1 Methyloceanibacter sp. | reverse complement strand
GGACGAGGGGCGTGTACGCGCTCTCGACGGCCCCAGCTGCCTGCACCGCAGCAAACGGCCAGCCACAGCGCGAGCAAGCCCGCGCCGAGAAAGACGGCCAATATCCGACTCCCTTGTCGGGTGATGCCGATCAGCCCCCTACTTTCGTCCAGTGGCGTCCGAAGCTTGCCGGACTTGTGACAAGCGGCCGGTCGTCATACAACGGCAACGCACAATTTTTGCCGTCAGCCGTCCTAACACGGTGACATCCCGAAAGCATCGAGAGCGCCACACACGATGAGTGACATGAGGATCGCGGTTCTAGGGGCGGCCGGGCGGATGGGCCAGGCCCTGACCCGCGCCCTGCACGCGACCCCGGGGTGCGAAATCGCCGGTGGCCTCGAAACGGCTGGGTCGCCGCTTATCGGCCGCGATCTCGGCGAGATCGCTGGCCTCGAGCCCATCGGGGTCCCGGTGACCGACGACCCCCATGCCCTCTTTGCGCACGTGGAAGGCGTTCTCGACTTCACCGTTCCCGATGCAACCACGGAACTGGTGGCACTCGCGGCGCAAGCACGAATCGTCCATGTTATCGGCACGACCGGTTTCAACGCGGATCAACTGGCAAAGATCGATGCTGCCGCCCGGCACGCCACGATCGTAAAGGCCGGCAATATGAGCATGGGCGTCAATCTCATGGCTGCGCTGACCAAGCGCGTCGCGGAGATTCTCGGACCCGAATTCGATATCGAAATTCTGGAGATGCACCATCGCCACAAACGCGATGCGCCCTCGGGGACCGCGCTGATGCTGGGCGAGGCCGCGGCGGAGGGACGCGCCGTGGCGCTGGCGGACAAGGCCGTCCGGACGCGCGATGGCGAGACTGGCCCGCGCGCCGAGGGCGACATCGGGTTCGCCACACTCCGGGGCGGGGACGTCGTGGGAGAGCACAGCGTGATTTTTGCAGGCCCCGGTGAGCGCTTCGAGTTGAGGCACGTGGCAACCGACCGCGGCATTTTCGCCCGCGGCGCGGTTCGCGCGGCACTCTGGGGCCGGGGACGGCCTCCCGGTCTATATTCGATGGCGGATGTGCTTGGGCTGTAACAACGGAAAGATATTTCAGTAGGGAAGATGCGATGGCCGCGCTAAGGCATTGTTGTCCTTACAGCCCAAAAGTCACCCAAATGGGCGGCAATAGTGACGGTGGCTCTTAACCGTGCGGGACTATGATTACCGCCAAGAAGAGGCCGCAAAGGCATCAAAGGGCCAGTTGAGCAGACGATGACAGGGCAGTACTCAGGGGACATGCTTCAAAAAACGAGCGATCGACCGGAAGGCTCAGATAATGTTCTTGTTTTGGTCCGGCACGGCCAAAGCGAGTGGAACCGGCTCAATATGTTCACCGGCTGGAAGGATGTCGGCCTCAGCGAGGAGGGCGTATCCGAGGCCCACCGGGCCGGCCAGCGGCTGAAAGAAGAGGGGTTGGTTTTCGATAGCGCTTTCGCCTCCACCCTGAAGCGCGCCCACAACACGCTCGACATCATCCTTGGCGAAGTGGGCCAGGGCAAACTCCCGATCATCAAGGCGGCCGCTCTCAACGAACGCGACTATGGCGACCTCGTGGGGATCAACAAGGAAGAGGCGCGGAAGCGCTTTGGCGCCGAGAAGGTCCAGATCTGGCAGCGCTCCTACGACGTCGCCCCGCCTGGCGGCGAGTCCCTGAAGGACACGGCCGCGCGGGTGTGCCCCTTCTTTGACCGTTGGATCGTCCCCGAGCTGCAAGCCGGCAAGAACGTGATCGTGGTCGCGCACGGCAATTCATTGCGGTCGCTGATCATGGAACTGGACAAGCTCACGCCGGAAGAGGTTCAGCACTATTCGCTGGCGACCGCGACACCGGTCATCTATCGGGTCAAGGCGGACGGAACCCTATCCGAAAAGCGCAGCCTGGCCGCTTAAGCCGAGGCCGGCGCATTCCCGGCGACCGCCGGTGAACGGCGTTCGGAAAGCGCCGCTCGCAACGCGTCCGCAAAATCTTCCCGTTCCGGGTCGGTCAGAAAAGCGCCGAACACGAGCCGCTTGCCATGGCTGGCAAGAGAGAGCTCCGAGGAGAGCCCGACGCGCTCGTCCACATGCACCCGGACCCAATAGGGATTGAACCGCCAGGACTGCTCCTTCCCATTGGGCGCGACGCGCGTCACCGTGAGTTCGTCGTCGGTGAGCGCCACCGTCTCGTAGACCCGCAAGGCGCGGAAATTGATCCGGAACGCAGCATAGACGAGTAGAACGTCGAGGCCCATGAAGCCGATGACGGGCCACGCCCCCATCAGGAAGAACATGAGCCCGGTGCCGAAGGAGACCGCACTGATGGCGGCCATGAAAATCACAAATCCCCGTGGCCCCAACGACCGGTGTGGCGTCAGGACCGCTTGAAAACGGGCATCGTGGGCATCGGGCCCTTGCGGCGGGGTCGGCGTGTCTGTCATAGCGTTCACATTAATACAGCCGGGAAGGGTGGCACAACGCACGTGGCCGTGAGAGCAACCAGGGGAGAGGGGCCGAAACGGCGCCCGGCGCGGCGGCGCTCCGGCACGAAGCTGACCCGCGCCCAGATCGAAGAGATGTTCGCGCGCTTCGAGGCCCTCGATCCCGACCCCCGGACGGAACTGAACTATCGTGATCCGTTCACGCTCCTGGTCGCGGTGGTTCTGTCCGCCCAAGCCACCGACTCATCTGTCAACCGCGCGACACCCGCGCTCTTCGAACTCGCCGACACGCCGGAGAATATGGCGGCGCTGACCGAGGAGGACGTCAGTGAGCGGATCAAAACCATCGGTCTGTTTCGCAGCAAGGCCAAGAACGTGATCGCGCTGTCGCAAAAGATCGTCGCCGAATATGGCGGCAAGGTGCCCACGTGCCGCGAGGAGCTCGAGGCGCTTCCCGGCGTGGGGCGCAAGACCGCCAACGTCGTGTTGAACGTCGCCTTCGGTCAGCCGACCATCGCCATCGACACGCATATCTTCCGGGTTTCCAACCGAACCGGCTTAGCGCCCGGAAAGACACCGCTGAAAGTCGAGGAGACGCTGGAGCGCGTCATTCCCGACCGGTACAAGCTTCATGCGCATCATTGGCTAATTCTGCACGGCCGCTATGTGTGTAAGGCCCGCAAACCAGAATGCTGGCGCTGCCACATCAGCGACCTGTGCCTGTTCAAGGACAAGGTCGCGGCACCCGCTTAAGGACGCGTCGTTTGCGTGATGGACTGTTGCGTCACGCGTTGTCCGGGGCCAGGCAGTCTCGATGTCTCGTTGGTGGCGATGCGCTTCCACATCCGCACCATGAAGCTTGTCGCAAAGAGCGGCGTGAGGAGGTTGAGGATCGGCACCGAGGCCACCGCCGCGATGACGAGACCGCACAACAGCACGGTCGTGCTGTTCGCCTTACGGATGCGTTTCGCCTCGCGCTCGCTGACATGCCGCATGGCCGCGAGCTCGAAATACTCGCGGCCGAGCAGATAGCCGTTGCCGACATAGAACGCGACGAGATTGACGCCTGGCACGAGCAGGAGCAGCAGCGCGACGAGATTGACGATCAGGACCACGAAGAAGAATCGGACCGCCAGCCATATGGAACGCGCGATCGGAAGCTCACGGCCTGGCGGATCTGCGGGAAAGCCCTGCCGTTCGACAACCGCGGCGATGTCGTCGAGATAAAGACCCGCGATCAGCGACGTCACCGGGGGGATGAGAAAGATCGACGCGGCGACCAGCGCGAGTCCGCCGAGGACCTGAACCGACGTCTCGATCCAGTCCGGCCAGGCGACGAAGTACGCGAAGGACCACTGGACGGCGATGAACAGCCCCGCCAATAGGGCGAGTGTGAATCCCACGCACTTCACCATGACCGAGCGAAATGGCGGGGAGAAGAGTTCCCCAAAGGCTTGACGTGCTGCGCTAAGCATGACTTGTCCTGCGTGAGTCTGCTGGAGGGAATATAGCGATCGCAAGCCGCTTCGCCAGCAGAGGAGCGTGACGAGAAGCGAACGGGGAGACTATGGCCGAAAAGACGTTTGACGTGGTTGGCATCGGAAACGCCATCGTGGACATCATCGCGCGGTGCGACGATGCGTTCCTCTCCAAGCGCAATCTGGACAAGGGCTTCATGCGGCTTATCGACTCCGAAGAGGCCGCGGAACTCTATGAAGAGATGGGACCGGCGACCGAGCGTTCGGGCGGCTCCGTCGCCAATTCGATTGCGGGTCTCGCCGCGCTCGGTGCGAATTGCGGCTTTATCGGCCGTGTCGCCGCCGATCAGTTCGGCGGCATTTTCCGCCACGACATACGCTCTTTGGGCGTCTCATTCGATACAGAGCCCGCCACCGACGGCGCGCCGACCGCGCGCTGCCTGATCCTGGTGACGCCCGACGGCGAGCGCACCATGAATACGTTTCTCGGCGCGAGCGTGGACATGACGTCCAACGACATCGACGCGGACATGATCGGCGCGGCTAAGTTCGTCTATCTGGAGGGCTATCTGTTCGACAAGGACGCCGCCAAATCCGCTTTTCGGGAAGCGGCCAAGCTTGCGAAGGAAGCCGGCGCAAAGGTCGCGCTATCCCTGTCGGATCCATTCTGCGTGGATCGGCACCGGGAGGACTTCCGGGAACTCGTCAAGCACGGCGCCGACATTGTGTTCGCCAACGAGAAGGAAATCACGTCGCTCTACGAGACCAACACGTTTCTCGAAGCGGCCGATGCGGCCCTGCAGGACTGCGAGCTGGCGGTCTTGACCCGTTCCGAAGACGGCTCGCTGATCGTCGGTGGCGGCGAGACTATTGAAATTCGTGCCGAGCCGGTTTCCCCTGTCGTGGATGCGACAGGCGCGGGCGACCTCTACGCCGCGGGCTTTCTGTTCGGCCTGTCGCGCGGCATGCCGATCGCCGATTGCGGGCGTCTCGGCAGCATCGCCGCCGCGGAAGCCATCTCCCATATCGGCGCCCGCCCCGAGGCCGATCTGGTTGAACTCGCCAAGGCCCGGGGGGTCTTGTCCTAGTCCGCCTTCTCTTGGCGCGTTAGGAATCAGAGCTTCCGCAACGCCACGCTTTCGACGGCGTGGCCCTCGCCCTTGCGCAGGATGAGATCGGCGCGCTGCCGGGTCGGCAGGATGTTCTCATGCAGGTTAATGAGGTTGATCGTGCGCCACAGGGACAGGGCAACCTCGCGCGCCTCGTCTTCGGAGAGCGACGCGTAGCGGTGAAAATAGGCCGCCGGATCTCGGAAGGCCGTTTGGCGCAAACGCAGGAAGCGCTCGACGTACCAATGCTCGACCAAGTCTTCCGCCGCATCGATATAGATCGAGAAGTCAAAGAAGTCCGAAACGAACGGGATCGTCTCGCCATCCTTGGGCAGAATGGCGGGCTGCAGGACGTTGAGCCCCTCGACGATG
>JARRPE010000099.1:0-5433 GCA_037383205.1 Methyloceanibacter sp. | reverse complement strand
CGAGCCCGGCGGGGTCGGCCTCGCCAGCCAGCGCTTTCGCCGCAAGGGTGGCCTCATTCTGCATCGGGCCTTGAACGGCAACGAATCCCCATTCGAAGGTGATGATTCCAAGCGCCAGCTTGATCAGTGCCCAAGGGGCGTTCTGGTACGACCTGTTGAAGGCGAGCCCAAGCAACCCTGCGATCAGCGTGAGCGCCAGCGAAGGGAAGAAGATCCAGCGCGCGATACGGTCCATGGCCGCGCGGGCCAGCGCATATTCGTGGAGATCCGTGGGCGGGGGCGCGATGCTCAACAGGACAAGCAAGGCGGCCATCGCCCCCATCAGGCCAATTGCCCCCATCGTATGGAGGAATTTCATCAGACGGCTCATGAAGCCGAGAATAGCCGAGTAGGGCCCTTAGAGGAATCCGATCGATGGGGCACTGAAAACGCGCTGTCAGGCGGCTCAATCGCGCGGTCTTGATTCAAATCAAATCCGCAGCCCCGGTTTAAGTGTCAAATATATTTGACATAAGGGAGTGTGCATTATGCGGATCGCGCTAATTCATCCCAACTATCATTCCGGCGGTGCAGAGATTGCCGGCAATTGGCCTCCTGCCTGGGTCGCCTATCTCGCGGGTCACCTCAAGGGCGCGGGTTACACGGATGTTCATTTCATCGATGCGATGACGGACGATCTCGACAACGACGAGGTTCGCCGGCGTCTCGCCGCACTCTCTCCCGACGTGGTGGGCTGCACGTCTATCACGCCTTCAATCTACAAAGCCGAAGAGATCTTGAGAGCCGCACAGGATGTGTGTCCCGACGCTATCCGTGTCCTCGGGGGAGTCCACGCCACTTTCATGTACAAGCAGGTTCTCTCCGAGGCGCCATGGGTGGATGTGATCGTTCGCGGAGAAGGGGAGGAGATCTTCCTGGAACTCATCCGCGCGATCGACGGCGGTCGTTGGCCATCCGGCCGCGGCGCGATCAACGGCCTTGCCTTCCGGGACGGCGACCGCATTGTCGCGACGCAGGCTGCTCCCACGGTCAAGGACCTGGAGGCAATCAAGCCCGATTGGTCTCTTCTGGATTGGTCGAAATACATCTACGTTCCGCTCAACGAGCGTGTCGCAATTCCCAACCTCGCTCGGGGCTGCCCGTTCACGTGTTCTTTCTGCAGCCAGTGGAAGTTCTGGCGCGACTACCGCGTCCGCAACCCCATCAAGGTCGTGGACGAGATCGAGCAGCTCGTCGAGGAACACCAAGTCGGCTTTTTCATACTTGCCGACGAGGAACCGACCATCAATCGCAAGAAGTTCGTTCAGTTCTGCGAAGAGCTGATCGCGCGCGGCCTGCCTGACAAGGTCAAGTGGGGTATCAACACGCGTGTTACCGACATCATGCGCGATCGCGAGCTGCTGCCTTTGTATCGCAAGGCGGGCCTCGTGCATGTGTCGCTGGGAACCGAAGCGGCCGCGCAATTGAAGCTGGACCGCTTCAACAAGGAAACGCGTGTGGCGGAAAACAAGGAAGCGATCCGCTTATTGCGCGAAGCCGACATTTTCGTCGAGGCGCAGTTCATTGTGGGCCTGGACAACGAAACCGAAGAAACGTTGGAAGAGACCTTCCGTATGGCGTGGGAGTGGCAGCCGGATCTCGCCAATTGGTCGATGTACACGCCATGGCCATTCTCGCCGCTGTTTCAGGAGATTCGCGATCAGGTCGAGGTCTTCGATTTCTCCAAGTACAATTTCGTCACACCCATCATGCGTCCGAAAGCGCTCACCCGTGGGCGTCTTCTGAATGGCGTCATGAAGAACTATCGCCGCTTCTACATGCGAAAAGCACTGTTCCACTACCCCTGGCGCGGAACTGGCTTCCGCCGCCGGTATCTGCTCGGCTGCCTGAAAGCGTTCTTGAAGGCCGGTTTCGCCCGCACCTTCTACGATCTCGGAAAGGCCGGCTACTGGGGACCCCAAACCAAAGACAAGGTCCATTTCGACTTCGACGAGAGCCGTACCGTCGCGGAAGCGCAGATCGAGGACTGGGAGGCTGCTGCGGATCGGGCCGCACGCGCGGCTGAGCGGCGCGAGGCTGTGCGCGCTCAAGGCAAGGCGCGCGCCGCCGAACGGCTTGCGGCAGTGAAGGCTTGTGGCGGCGGTGATCTTCAGATGGATGATAGCCGCGCCACGGCGCACGCCGGGTCGTAAGCGGTCCTGCGATGGCCGCCGCACGCGCCCTAACTGGAAACGCCGCACCTTCGGGACGGGTTGGCCCGAATGCGGTCATCCAATTGGCGAATGCGCTCGCTGAGGGGTTGGGTCCGGAGGCAGCCAGCCGCGTTTTCGGCGCCGCGGGATGCGCGCCCCTGCTGGAGAAGCCACCGGAAGAAATGATCGACGAGCGCGTTCCGGCGCGCCTTTTCGAGGCGCTTTGGCGCACGCTGCCCGATGCGACGGCGCGGTGGATTGCCGAGGACGCGGGCCGGAGAACGGGCGCCTACATCGTGAAGAACCGCATCCCCGTTGTTGCCAAAGGCGTGTTACGCCTGTTGCCACGGTCTCTTGCGGCACGCTTCCTGACCGTGGCGATCGCGCGGCACGCATGGACGTTTGCCGGTTCGGGGGCATGCCGCGCACTGCCGGGCGAGCCTGTCGTGATCGAGATCGCAGACAATCCGATCGTGATGCCCGCATGCGTCTGGCACCAGGCGGTCTTCACCGCTTTATTCGGAGAACTTGTCGGCGGCGATGTGACCGTGCGCCATAACCAGTGCTGCCGTACCGGGGCTGAGACGTGCCGGTTCGAGGTGACCATCACGCCGGCTCACGCGACATCGGCCGCCCAGCCGTCTACGCGGGCAACGCCGAGCGGCACGAGCGCTTGATCTTCAACAAAGGACCGCATTTTCAACGCGCGTCGCTCAACTCCTTCGTTCGTTCGCGACTTGAGCCTCATAGTCGGCGAGGATAGCGCGCATCAAACTGATCTCTTCTTCCGCGTGTCTGCGCGACATCGAGCCCTCTGTCACGCGGCGCTCGTAGGATCGGATGCGAAAGGCGAGTTCGCGGGCGACTGCCTCGCGCTTTTGTTCGGTGGTGTATGGCGTTCTCTGATTTGCCGTCATTTATCTCTCCTCGTGCTTTTGACACGGACGGCCCGAGCCACGGCTCGGGAGGCACCAGATACGATTGTGTCATAGATCTTGGATGATATTGACTGTCAAAAATCGGAGATCGCCGCGGGTTTTCTTGCACAAAGACTCGTGCTCGCGAGAGGCGTGATGGGCGTTCGCTGCCGCGCCTCTGACCCAGCCACGCCATCGTTTCATCTCTGAAAAGATTGACGGCGGGACTGGGCCGGTTTTCACTGACAATCGGGAGTTACACCTCCATTCAATGAAAAGACAAAATGGGGTGCCATGTCCAAGGGGAGCCTCCATGAGCGGCTCCGGGCCGCGACGAGGCCGCTTCACGACGATCTTGAACGCAGCGTTGACATTGAGGCGCGGCTGCGGACTCTTGCGCATTACGCGGATCATCTCGCGCTGTTATGGCGGCTGCACGCCGTAGCCGAACGGGCCCTTCATCGCGTGGATTTCAGCAGGTTCGGATTCGTCTATCCGTATCCTTACCGGTCGTCTCTGTTGGAGCGGGACCTTGCCGGACTCGGCGTCAACGCAGACGATCTTGCGCGGCTCGGTCTGCCGCGCTCACCGGTTCTCAAGACCACCGCCGAGGGCTTGGGCTGTATGTACGTCGTCGAAGGATCGGCCAAAGGCGCCCGTTCCATACTGCCGGATATCAAGCGCAGCCTCGATCTCGATCGGACCCGTGGCGCGGCTTTCTTTTTCGGGTTCGGAAAAGAGACGGGGCGCCTATGGCACGCGTTCATGGCTGCGATTGACGCGATCGAGGCCGATTCCGAAGAGGGCGACGCCGTGGTGCGTTCCGCTGTGCAGACGTTCGAGATGTTCCGCTTGGGCTTGATCGACGACGCGCCGCAAGTTTTGCGGAGTTCCCTCCGTGTCGGGCCGTCGCCAGGCTGGCACCTGAACGTTGGGCCTGAAACCCACGCCGTGGCAGCACTTGGGGGCAGCGATGACAGCAGGCGATAACGACGGCGCTCCGGTCACGGCCAAGAACGTCGATTTTTCGAACTGCGACCGAGAGCTCGTGCAGTTCCCGGGCGCGATTCAGCCTCACGGTGTGCTACTCGTCGTCAGTGAGCCCGACTACCTCATCCTGCAAGCGAGTGCCAACTGTGGCGATCTCTTGGGTGTCGAGCCCGAGGCGCTGCTGGGCCGGCCCATCGCCGACGTGCTTGGCACGAAGGACAGTGAGTTCTTCGAGCGTATTGCAAGTCTTTCGCTCGACAACACGCCTGTCCACGTGTCGCGTGAGTTCTTCACCGGATCTGCGAGCGGCGTGAACGTGTTCGCGCACCGGTGTGACGGCGTGCTCATCATAGAGGTTGACTTTATCGCCGAAGAACTCGGCACCAACGGCGGCAGTCTGTATTCGGATGTCCGTGAGACAATCGCACGTCTCCAAGCCACCTCCGGACTACAGGAGTTTTTCGACCTGGCCGTCGCGCGCACCCGCTCCTTCAGCGGCTACGACCGGGTTATGGCCTATAAGTTCGCCGAGGACGGCAGCGGCCATGTCATCGCCGAAGCCAAGCGCGATGATCTCGAGCCCTATCTGGGTCTGCACTACCCAGCGACCGACATACCGGCGCCGGCACGGCGAATGTTCTCATTGAGTTGGCTCCGCCATCTCCCCGACGTGGACTATGATCCCGTTCCGATGGTTCCTGAAAATCATCCGGAGACAGGGCGGCCGATCGACATGAGTTATGCGCTGCTGCGCAGTGTCTCCGTCATGTACACGGATTATCTCCGAAACATGGGCGTCCGCTCGACAATGGTGATGCCGTTGATGAAAGACGGCATGCTCTGGGGTCTGATTTCGGCCATGCATCACAGCGGGCCTCGGCATATACCCTACGAGGCGCGCATGGCGGCGGAGTTCCTCGCGCATATGTTGTCGCTCCTTATGGCCGCCAAGGAAGATGCCGAAGGCGCGGAGCAGCGGCTACGCATGAACGCCGTCAACGATCAGCTCGTCGAGGCGCTGTGCCGCGAGCCGGATTTGCATGCCTCGTTGGGTGATGAAAGTCGCGAGCTGAACCTGTTGTCGCTTTTCGACGCACATGGTGCGGCCGTGATTTCGCGCGGGGAGGTCTCTCTGCTCGGCAAGACCCCGGCGAAAGACGACGTCGAGTCGATTGCACGATGGCTCGTGACGAGTAACGAGCCCGTGTTTTCCACGAGCCGGCTGCCCGAGCTCTATCCTCCGGCAGAGAGTTTCAAGTCCGCGGCGAGCGGTCTCCTCAGTGTGCGCCTGTCGACCACTGAGCTTGAGTATCTGCTGTGGTTCCGGCCGGAGC
>JARRPE010000098.1:0-5451 GCA_037383205.1 Methyloceanibacter sp. | reverse complement strand
CTTCGTCGAGACCGTTCGTGTGCAGCGACTGGGTGTGACCTTGCGTGGCGGCCATGGCCTCCACGCAGGTGCGGATCACGTTGTTGTAGACGTCTTGAGCCGACAGGCTCCAGCCGCTGGTCTGGCAGTGGGTGCGCAGCGCAAGCGACTTGGCGTTCTTCGGCGCGAACTCTTCGGCCATGAGCTTCGCCCATAGGATGCGGCCGGCGCGCATCTTGGCGATCTCCATGTAGTAGTTCATGCCGATGGCCCAGAAGAAGGACAGGCGCGGCGCGAACGAATCCACGTCGAGCCCCGAGGCAATCGCGGCGCGCACATATTCGATGCCGTCGGCGAGCGTGTAGCCGAGCTCGAGGTCCGCCGTCGCCCCGGCTTCCTGCATGTGGTAGCCGGAGATCGAGATCGAGTTGAAGCGCGGCATCTCCCTCGACGTGTAGCCGATGATGTCCGAGACGATGCGCATCGATGGTTCGGGCGGATAGATGTAAGTGTTCCGCACCATGAACTCTTTGAGGATGTCGTTCTGGATGGTGCCGGAAAGCTGGTCGTGGCCGACGCCTTGCTCCTCGCCCGCCACGATGAAGAGCGCGAGCACGGGCAGCACCGCGCCGTTCATGGTCATCGACACCGATACCTGGTCGAGCGGAATGCCGTCGAACAGTACGCGCATGTCGTAGATGGAATCGATGGCGACGCCCGCCATGCCCACATCGCCCGTCACGCGCTCGTGGTCGGAGTCGTACCCGCGGTGGGTGGCGAGATCGAAAGCGATCGAGACGCCCTGCTGACCGGCGGCGAGATTGCGCCGGTAGAACGCATTGGAATCTTCAGCGGTGGAGAAGCCGGAATATTGGCGCACGGTCCAGGGGCGCTGCACGTACATCGTGGGGTAGGGGCCGCGCAGGTAAGGCGGCAGGCCCGGCAACCCGTCGATAAAGTCGAGACCCTCGCGGTCTTCATTGCCGTAGACCGGCTTCACGGCGATGCCTTCGGGCGTCTCCCAAGGCTCGGCGGCAGGACCAAGCGCGGGCTCTTGCGGCTCGCGATATTCGATATCGGAAAACTTCGGAATGCCTGTCACTTAAGCCTCCAAATGGTCGTAAGCGCCGGTCAGTGTTTCCAGCGCGTTGCCGCCCGCCGCGACGAAGCTCTCGACGCCTGCGTCACGCAGCGCGGCTTCGAGATCGCCCGGCTTTCCGGCGAGATAGACGTGAGCGGCGCCGGCGTCTTTCAGCGCCTTCGCGGCTTCGGCGCCGTGCTCCGCATAGACCTTGTCCGAGGAGCACAGGCAGGCGAGCAATGCGCCCGATTCCCGGAAGCCTTCGATCGTCTCGGGAAGCGTCTTCTCGGACGACGCGGCGATAGCCTCGATGCCGCCCGCCTCGAACAGGCTCTTGGCGAAGGCCGCCCGCACGTTGAAATCGGCCGGACGCCCAAGACAGGCCAGGAAGATCTTCGGGCGCGCGCCGGTCTTCTCCAGCACGGCGTCGCTGCGGTCGCGCAAGTCTTCGAACGGCTCACCGAGGCGCATGGGCTTGAGCGGCGTCACGGTCTGCGTGCCGGTCTCGGCCGGGGCGGGGGCGACATCCATGACGGCCAGATCGTCCTCGCCGAGATCGGGAAACTCGGACGTACCGATCAGCGACTCTTTGCGTTGCGCCATGGCCTTCTCGCGGGCGTCGCGGGTCTCGGCGACCGCTTCTTGGAAGAGCCCGCTCTCGAGGACTTTGAGCACGCCGCCCGCCTCGTCGAATTTCTGGAACAGGCGCCAGGCCTTGGCACACAGCTCGCTTGTCAGCGCTTCCAGCGCGCCGGAACCGGCAGCAGGATCGGCGACGCGATAAAGGTTCGACTCTTCTAGCAACACACTTTGGGTGTTCCGGGCCACGCGGCGGCCGAAGGCCTCGGGCAGGCCGAGCGCGGCGGTGTAGGGCAGCACGGTGACCGCGTTGGCCCCGCCCACGGCGGCGGCCAGCGTTGCGATGGTTCCGCGCACGATGTTTCCTTGCGCGTGGCGCTTGGTCATCATGCGCCAGGCGGTTTCGCCGGTGACGAAAGCGGGCTGCGGAGTGAGTTCGCAGGCTTCCTCGATCCGCGACCACAGCTTGCGCAAGGCGCGGAACTTGGCGGTGGTCAGGAATTGGTTCTGGTCGGCAGCCAGGCGGAAAAAGATCATCCGGCGCGCCTCGTCCACCGAAATGCCTGCTGCCTCGAAGGCACGCAGGTAGCAAACAGCAGACGCCAGCGCGAAGGCCAGCTCCTGCGCCTCGGTGCCGCCAGCCTCGTGGACGTGACGGCCGTCGGCGGCGGCGAATCGGCCTTGTAAGCCGCGCGCGGTCAGATCCTTGCCGAGAGCGGCGACATCCTCCGGCGAGGCGTCCGTCGCGCCCTTGGCGGCGAGAACGCCGATCGGATCGAAGCCGAAACGGATGTTGGTGTGGTTGGCGGGCAAGCCGCGCGAGTCGACCAGATCGGCGACCATGTTGGCCACCGCCGCCGCATTGGCGCCGAGCTGAAGTTCGAGCGGGACGCCCCATTCCAGGTGCACGCCCTCGAGCGCGGCGCCGATCGCATCCGCATCGGCCGGCAGCGCATAGCCGCATTCGCCGACCGCGCCCGGGAACAGGAGCGCGATGCCCGAAGCCCCGTTGTTCAGATCCTCGAGAATCTGGCCGTTCGCGGTGCCTGGATCGGTGATGTCGATGCGCTGAGTAATCTCCCAGGGTGCACCCGGGTCGCGGCCTGGGATGACGGCGCCGCTCTCCGCAGGCGGATAGAGCGGTTCGATGACGGTGCCATCGTAGGTCTTTGATTCCAGGACGGAAAACGGAGCGCCCTTCAGGGCTTTTTCAACAAGCTCTTTCCAAGCGGACTCTTCGGCCTTGGGAAAGGCGGATACGAGGGACAGGTCTGACATGCGCGTTAGCCTAGATTGGTTCTGGATTTTCTCCTAGCAGAAGCCTGCGCGGCAAGGAACCCACGGACGAGCAACCAGTGGGGGTGGCGAACTTGGTCCGGCAGCGCGCGCTCCTGTTGGCTTCGGGCGCGCGCGGCGGCTAAAGTGCCGCAACGGCAGATTTGGGCGATTGAAGGAGTTCGGGGGATGGCGAGGCGGACGAAAGCGTCGAAGAAGAACGCGGCGACCGAAGACGAGAAGTCGGTCGAGGCGGCGGAGACCGAAGACGCCCCCGTGGAGCCGATCGAAATCCCCGACGACTGCGTGTTCATCGGCAAGAGCGCCAAGCCCGAATACATTCTCCTGAAGCTCGCCAACCGTCACGGCCTCATCACCGGCGCCACGGGTACGGGTAAGACCGTCACGCTTCAGGGGCTGGCGGAGAGCTTTTCCGACGCAGGCGTGCCGGTGTTCTGCGCCGACGTAAAGGGCGACCTGTCCGGCGTCGCGGCCATGGGCAAGGAGAAGGGCTGGATTAAACAGCGCGCAGCCATGATCGGCTACGACGTGAAGTTCTCCGCCCATCCCGTGATCTTCTGGGATCTGTTCGGCGAACAGGGGCATCCGGTGCGGACCACCGTGTCGGAGCTCGGCCCGCTGATGCTGTCGCGGCTCATGGACCTCAGCGACGCACAGGAAGGCGTGCTGAACATCGCCTTCCGCATCGCCGACGACGAGAAGCTGCCGCTGCTCGACCTTAAAGATCTACAATCGCTCCTGGAGGATCTCGCGGCGCGTGCGGGCGAACTCACTACGCGATACGGCAATGTGGGCAAGCGCTCGATCGGCGCCATTCAGCGTCAACTGCTCGTGCTGGAACAGCAGGGCGGCGATCACTTCTTCGGCGAGCCCGCGCTCAACGTCGGCAAGGATCTGATGCGCACGGACGACGAGGGGCGCGGCTATATCGGGGTCCTGGCGGCCGACAAGCTCATGCAGAGCCCGCGGCTCTACGCGACGTTCTTGCTGTTTCTGCTGTCGGAGTTGTTCGAGGAACTTCCCGAAATCGGCGACCCCGAGAAACCCAAGCTCGTGTTTTTCTTCGACGAGGCGCATCTGCTCTTTCGCGACGCGCCCAAGGCGCTGCTCGAGAAGGTCGAGCAGGTCGTGCGCTTGATCCGGTCGAAGGGCGTCGGCGTCTATTTCGTGACGCAGAATCCGCGTGACGTGCCCGATACGGTGTCGCGCCAGCTCGGCAATCGCGTGCAGCATGCCTTGCGCGCCTTCACGCCCGCCGAGCAAAAGGCGGTGAAGTCCGCGGCCGAGACGTTCCGTCCGAACCCCGATCTCGATACCGAGCAGATGATCATGTCCATGGGCATCGGCGAGGCGCTGGTCTCGACGCTCGACGAGAAGGGCCAGCCCAGCATGGTGCAGCATACGTTCGTGAAGCCGCCATCCTCGCAAGTGGGGCCGATCACGAAGGAGGAGCGCAAGGCGCTCATGGAGAAAGACCCGGTCGCCGGCAAGTACGAGGAGTCGGTGGATCGGGAATCCGCTCACGAAATTCTGCAGAAACGCACCGAAGAGCGGGCCAAGGCCGCGGCCGAGGCGGAGGCCGCCGAGGAGAAGTCCAAGACCACCAAGAAGTCGTCCGGCGGATCGCGTGGCGATGGCTTCTGGACGGCGCTCGGCAAGTCCGTGGTGCGCGCGGTGGTGCCCATGGCGACGCGGGTGCTGGAGGATGCCATCCGGCGCAACGCGCTCGGGGGCCAGCGGCGGCGTTAGGTTTCTTGACGCAGGGGGCTGAACGCCGCAGCCGCTAGTGGCATTCCACGCCGCTGTGCTACACGGGCGCCATGTTTACGCTCGACGCCATCACCCTGCGCCTCGGGGGCCATGTCATTCTCGACCGCGCCTCCGTCGCCATGCCGCCGAGAGCCCGTGTGGGGCTCGTCGGCCGCAACGGCGCGGGCAAGTCGTCGCTGCTCAAGATGATCGCCGGGATCTACGAGGCCGACGAGGGGCGCATCGAAGCGCCCTCGGGCACTCGAATCGGCTACCTCAAGCAGGATGCGCCGGGCGGGACCGGCACGCCGTTCGAGACGGTGCTCTCCGCGGCCGAGGAACGCGCGGCGCTTCTTGACGAGGCGGAGACCGCGACGGACGCGCATCGCATTGCCGAGATCCACGAACGCCTCAACGCGATCGACGCGCACGGGGCGCCGTCGCGGGCCGCGCGCATTCTGGCGGGGCTCGGTTTCTCTGAGGACGACCAGCATCGGCCGCTCTCCGAATTCTCTGGCGGCTGGCGTATGCGTGTGGCGCTTGCGGCGCTCCTGTTCTCCGAGCCCGACCTGCTGCTGCTCGACGAACCATCGAACCATCTCGATCTCGAGGCGGCGTTGTGGCTGGAGTCGTTCCTGCGCGCCTATCCCGCCAGCCTGATCGTGGTGAGCCACGAGCGCGACATGCTGAACAACGTCGTCGACCACATCGTGCATGTGGACCACGGTAAGACCACGCTCTATGTGGGCAACTACGATCAGTTCGAG
>JARRPE010000097.1:0-5500 GCA_037383205.1 Methyloceanibacter sp. | reverse complement strand
CTCGAGGGCCGCCGCCGCCAGCGCCTCTCCAAATCGCGTACCCGCTTCCGGGGGAAACGTGAAGGCGCGGCTCTCGCCGCCCAGCAGCACGGTGATGCGGGGATGGCGCAGTTCGGCGATGCGTGGGGCGTAGCGCGCGCCGGCGTCGGCAAGCTTGTCTGCCGTGACCCTATGAACGGCCCCGAATGTGGTGATCACGTTCGGCCCTTCGAAATCGTCGTGTAAGGGTGCCGCGACGAGGTCGAACAAGTGTGCCGGCACTTTCGGGTTTTGAATATGGACCCCGTAAGCGCCGCCGAGCTCTTTGATGGCGAGGGCGAGGGGGACGCTGCGCCGGCCGATCGAGATGACCAAACGCGGCCAGGGCGGGGCGAGCGGAGAATTCGATTCCGAGGCCGTGATCCGCCCCTTGGCCGGCACAAGGTGCTGGAAACGGGTCGGAATCAGGGCCATCGGCCCGATGGGCTTCACGCGCTTCAGGCTATAGGGCAGGCCCACCGCTTCAGCTACGGCGATGCCTTGTGCCTCCATGCCCACCGCGCCGTCGGTGACGATCCAGGTTTCCGGCATGGGCTTCCTTAAATCCTGCTCACGAGAATTTCCAGAATGGAAACTACTCAAATCCTTTTCGATTCTGTTGTGTGGAAGGCACAAAAGTATGCAAAACTTCTCCGCCGAATGACAGAGACCTGCCATCGCGCCTTCTACCGCGATGGGCCCGCGATCGTCTAGGGAGCATGGAGCCGATGCGTGCCGCCCGCCTCGATTCAACGGATTGGCTGATCTTGCGTGAATTGCAGGCCGATGGCCGGATCACGAACATCGAACTGGCGCGCAAGGTGGGTATTTCCGCGCCGCCGTGCCTCCGCCGGGTCCGGGCGCTGGAGGAGGCGGGGATCGTCAAGGGCTTCACGGTCCTCCTCAACGATCGGGCGCTTGGCTTCGACGTTTCGGCTTTCGCCATGATCAAGCTCCACAGCCAGGCCGAAGCGGATCTGACCGCCTTCGAGAAGTGGGTCGCGGCGAGCCCCGTGGTCCGCGACTGTCACATGCTGTCGGGAGAAATCGACTTTCTCCTGCGCTGCGTGGCGCCGGATCTGACCATGTTTCAGGACTTCATTATTCACGATCTGACGGCGGCACCCAACGTGGAGAGCGTCAAGACCTCGCTCGTGATCCGTACGTCGAAGCAGGCGCCGGGCGTGCCGACCGAGTTGATGTCCATGGAGGCTGAGCCGGAACGTCGCGCCGATTAGCGGGCGACGTTCGCGTAGACGGCGAGGTTCCGGAAGGACTCCGCGCTTTCCAAGGCAAGGTCAGGACCGGTCAGGATCGGTCCCTTCATGGCGCGAATAGAGCCATCCTGCGCGCCGTCGATGAGGTTGTCCGTGATCAGGGCGGCGCCGGCGCCCGAGGCCGTGGCGACGCCGATGCCGATGCGGCTCTTGCGCACCACGTTTCCGGTCACGGTGACGTCGCGCATGTACTCGCCCCAGCCGACGATGATGCCGTAGGCCGGCGCGCCTTCTACGACATTGCCGGTGACCGTCGTATCGGCCTCGACGGCAATACCGCTGCCGCGCGCTTCGCCCGTCTTTCGGAAGAACAGATTGCGGACGATATTGCCTTGGACGACGGCAAGCCGGCCGCCTTCGTTGAAGTTGGTCACCGAAATGCCGGTGGCGGCCGTGTCCACGATATTGTTGGCGATCAGCGCGCCCTCGAACCCAAACTCGGCGTAGAGCGCCACTTCTCCCAGCCTCGAACAGGAATTTGCGACCATCTGGCAGTTGGATCCCGCATTGCTGCGGATGGCGGAAAAGGCGCAATCGGAGATGCGGTTCTGCGTCACGAGCACGGAACCGGCCCGGAACACATTGACGCCGTTGCCGTTCTGGCCGCTGCCGCCGCTCTTGGCGGCGATGCGTTCGATCCGGTTGCCGCTGACGAGCGTGCCATCCTCGCCCTGTTCGGTGCGCCAGACGAGGATGCCGTTATCGCCGCAGTCGTGGATGTGGTTGTTCGTGATCTCGAGACCGGCCGCGTCTTCGCTAAAGAGTGCTTCGCGCGTGATGTTGCCGAAGGTGCACTGCGCGATGCGGCCTGAGACTTTACGCAAATTCATGCCGCCACCCCCGCTGTTGAGGAAGCGGCAGGCTGAGACGTCGAGCGCGGTCGCACCGTTTACTGTCATGAGTGCGCCATCGTCGCCGAGGGCTACACCGCCGCCGTCGAGCACGAGACCCGAAAGGCGGACATTGTCCGCGTCCTCGATGGAGAGGATCGGCGGACCGTCGGATTTGAGGATTGTCCGGCCCGGAACGCCCAGCACATGGGTGCCGGCCGGCAACGTCAGCGTGCCCGTCTTGTAGGTGCCCGCGGGGAGGGACAGCGGCGTGCCGGAAGTGGCTGCCTCGTTAAGGGCCTGTTGCAGCGTTGCGGTTTGCGAAACCGCACCGTCCGCCGGCACGATGCCGCGGCTGTCCGGGCCGTCGAAGGCCGGCGCGGCGTGTGGCGCGGCCACGCCGAGGTCAGTGCCGACGATTCCTGTGCCGGCGACGCCTGTGCCCAGTCCCGCCAGCAGCGCCTCGCGCCGCCCGATCTGCGGGCCGCGATCTGCTGAGCTCTTCGGCGCCTTCGTCATGGCGTCCCCGTGGGCGGCATCATGTCCGTCAGTCCGCCGCCGAACTTGCTCTGCAGCTGCACCGCCTCAAGCGCCTCCTGCAGAATGATTTCCGCCGCCTGCCAAAGAGAATGCAGGCTCAAGACATGCGGTTGCGGCACGTGCACGAAGAGCACGTCGCTGCCGTTCTGCTCCGCCCAATGGAGCGAGCGGAAATACAGATCATTGCACAGATAGCGGCCGCAGGATTGAGAGGAACGCGCCGGGAACTTCTCCGCTTGCAGCCGGGAGACGAGCGCATCGACCGGGAGCCACGTCTCGAGCATCTCGCTGCCTCCGGAAATCACGTCGGCCCGTCCGGGATGAGCGCCGGCGGCGTCCGGGCGCTGCTCGATCTGGTTATGGGCCTTGCACTCCAGCTGAATTTCCGTCGCTTCGGTCTGGACGCCGAAATGGATCATGAGGCGCGGGCGGATCGCCTGGTGGAAATAGGCGGCGCGGCTCGCGACCGCAGTCCACTCGGTCGGCAACACCGCGCGATAAAGCATGCAATTGGTGGGGGGTGCGGTTGCGGCCACCCGTTCGGCGACCCAGCCGGAAGGGTTTTCGGCGACGCCGGGAAACGGGCCAAAGCCCGTGACGAGGACGCGTGGTCTGGCCGAATCGTGTGCCATGGGGTCGGACGAGACGTCTGCCATGACTCTGAATTAGCCCCGCTCGGCCAAAGAGGGAAGGGCTTATCGGACGTGTGGTTGACCTCGAACCGGGCCCGCCGGTGCCTTTCCAGGCGCTTATTCGGGGTCGTTCAGCCCGACCAGCTCGGCGAGAGCCTCGGCCCCGTCGGCCGGGCTCATCGTGCCTTCGCGCACCTGCGCTTCGATGTCTTGATACTCGCGCGCGGCGCGGCGCCCGCCCTTGAAGGCGGCGAGGAGTCGCTGCTCGAAGATCTCGCGCATCCAGGTAGCGGCCTGCTCGGCGCGCCGGTCATCAAGGACCCCGGCTTCCGAGAGCGAGCGGCGGCACTCCCCGATCTTCTCCCACAGCGTATCGAGGCCGGCGTTGTCGCGCGCCGACATGGTCAGCACGGCGGGCTGCCAGGCGGTGTTGCCGGAGGCCAGAATATGCAGCGCGGCGCGGTACTCCGAGGCCGCGCGGTTCGCCCGCTCTACGTTGTCGCCGTCGGCCTTGTTCACCGCAATGATATCGGCGAGCTCCAGGAGACCGCGCTTGATGCCTTGCAGCTCGTCGCCCGCGCCCGGAATGGCCACGACCACGAACACGTCGACCATGTTGGAGACGGCGGTCTCGGATTGGCCGACGCCGACCGTCTCGACCAGAACCACGTCGAAGCCGGCGGCCTCGGCGATGGCGATGGTCTCGCGGGTCGTCTTGGTCACGCCGCCGAGGCTGCTGCCGGCGGGCGAGGGGCGGATGAAGGCGTTCTTCTCCGAGGCGAGACGTCCCATGCGGGTCTTGTCGCCGAGAATGGAGCCGCCCGTGCGCGACGAGGTTGGGTCCACCGCGAGCACGGCCACTTTGTGCCCCGCCTCGATCAGGTTGAGGCCGAACTGGTCGATGAGCGTGGACTTGCCGGCCCCCGGCACGCCGCTGATGCCGATGCGAATCGCCTTGCCCGTGCCGTCCATCAGGGTCTTCAGCAGCTCCCGGGCGCGGACCTGATCTTGCGCCCGCGTGCTCTCGATCAAGGTAATGGCGCGCCCGAGCGCAACCCGGTCGCCCTTGCGGACGGCGGCGGCGATCTCGTCGACGCTTTGCTGGGGTTTGGCGGTCACGGCGCCCGAACTGCTAGATGCTGTCGCCGACATCTACTCGGCGGCGGCCTTGGAGGAGCCGCCGAGCTTGCCGAGGATATCGATTGCGGCGTTGGCGATGGGCGTGCCGGGGCCGAAGATGGCCTTGGCACCCGCCTCGAACAACTCGGGATAGTCCTGCGGCGGAATCACGCCGCCCACGACGATCATGATGTCGCCCCGTCCCTGATCCTCCAGCGCCTGGCGCAAGGCCGGCACCAGCGTCAGGTGACCGGCCGTCAGCGACGACACACCAAGGATGTGCACGTCGTTTTCGATGGCCTGGCGCGCGGCTTCTTCCGGCGTCTGGAAGAGGGGACCGATATCCACGTCGAAGCCGAGATCGGCGAAGGCGGACGAGATGACCTTCTGGCCGCGGTCGTGACCGTCCTGGCCCATCTTGGCCACGAGAATGCGCGGCCGTCTGCCGTGCTCCGCCTCGAAGGCGTCGATCATCTCGGCCACGCGGCCCATGTTGCCGTCTTTTTTCATCTCGGATTTGTACACGCCGGTGATCGCGGTGATGCTGGCTTGGTGCCGACCGTACACTTTCTCGAGCGCGTAGGAAATCTCGCCTACCGTGGCCATCACGCGCGCGGCGTTCACGGCGCCTTCAAGCAGGTTGCCCTTGCCGGATTCGGCATACTGCGTGAGCGCGTCGAGCGCTTCGGTCACCGCGGCTTCGTCGCGCTCGCCTCTGAGGCGTTCGAGCTTGGCGAGCTGCTGTTCGCGCACCGAGCGGTTGTCGACTTTGAGAAGACGAATGTCCGCATCGGTCTCGGAACGGTATTTGTTGACGCCGACAATCGTCTGCCGCCCGGAGTCGATACGCCCTTGCGTGGCCGTCGCGGCCTGCTCGATCATGCGCTTCGGAATGCCGGCCTCGATGGCCTTGGCCATGCCGCCAAAGTCACTGATCTCTTTGATATGCGCCATCGCCTTGGCTGCAAGATCGTGCGTCAGGCGCTCCACGTAGTAGCTGCCGCTCCACGGATCGATGATGCGCGTCGTGCCGCTTTCCTTTTGCAGCATGAGCTGTGTGTTGCGGGCGATGCGCGCGGAAAAG
>JARRPE010000096.1:0-5536 GCA_037383205.1 Methyloceanibacter sp. | reverse complement strand
GTCCGGTCCGCGAGCAATGCAGACGGCGCCCAAACGGGCACGAGCCCGCGCTGAATAAGCGTACGGAGATCCTCTATCGTCGCGCCGACCTAAAAGCCAGGTGTCATGCCGGCGATGGCCCAGGCGAGTTGGTCCATGGCCAACAGCGCCATGCGATGGGCGGTGACGTCGCCGAAGCCCAACTGCCGCTGACAGTGCCGGACTTCGTCGGCGAGAGCGCCCCCGCCCGGAACGAGAACGAGCGGACGTTCGGCATCCGCAAGGACGTCGAGCCAGCCGGCGAGCGTACCGCCACGAACAATGCTGCCGCCGAGTTTCACCACGGCCAGGGGCAACTCGGACGGATACGGCGCCGACGCGGAGGCCTGCAATGCTGCGGGCATGTCTAGGCCTCCTACTTCCTCCGGACGATCTGAACGCCGACGGCGCCCGGGTCCTTGTCGAGCTTCTCGATCATGACTACGACACGCTGAGCACGCGGGTGGGAGATGCAGTGCTTCGCGACGTCCTCGGCCAGCGTTTCGACCAGGTTGATGTGACCGCGGGCGATGATCGCTTTGATGCCGTTGATGACGTAGTCGTAATCCAGCGTCCGGTCTATATCATCTTCGAGGGTCTTCGGATCCGAAGCGATGTCGATATCGACCGAGAAGCGGACGCGCTGGGTCACGCCCTTCTCATTGTGGTGGACGCCGATTTCGACTTCGAGCACGTAGTCGTGCACGAAGATGCGGTCCAACGGCTCGCCGGTTCCGCTTGCCGTGCTCACATGTCCCAGCCTTCGTTCCATCCTACGCTCCAGAATTTTCCTCGCCTGTGGCCGGTTCTTACGACCGGGCCGAGCCGTTGCTCTAGCACATCGCGGAGGTTGCGCGCCCCTCGAAACGAGCCTCTGGCTCGCCTGCTCCCGCGCCCACAAGCCGGCCGATTTCGGCACAGGCGCGCGGATCGAGGCCTTGCCCACGTGAACCGTTTTCGCACAAGGCGCCGCGAAACCCGAGTAGGTCGGGCCGAAGTTCCAGCAGCGGCCGTACTTGCCGGTTACGAAGCGACCCGGCGAGACCAACCTGCAATCCCGCTTGGCGGGCTCGTTCCACGAAGCCCCCGATCGCGCCCAATGGCATGTGATCGGTCAGCGAACCGCTGTTCTTGCCGGCCGTATCCAGCATTACCCCGGCGGCACCGCTTGCCCGGGCCGCTTCGACCGTGTCCATGTCCATCGGCCCATCGGCGAAGAAAACCAAAACCAGATCCGCAGGCAGAGTGAGAGACCGCAGGGCATCGAAGCAGCCCCAGGGGTCCCCTTCGGGCAGAACTCCGACCTTGACCGTATCCACGCCGAGGCCCGCCGTGGCCGTGACCGCGTCCGCGACGGCCCTGGGCGCCATCGGCAGATCGCCGACGGTCGCGCTGACCGGCTTCCGTCCGCCGATTGACTGCAAGCAGTCCCGGATCACGGCCGGCGCAACCGCGCCAAGCGCTCCGGCGTCGGGCTCTTTGAGATCGACGATATCGGCACCGGCGGCAAGGACGAGTTCGGCCTCCGCCGCAGACCGGACGCTGGCGAGAAAATGGGTCATGTCAAAGGTGTTATCCTGGAAATCGCCGCGCTGCCAGCAGCGTATGGCAGTCTGTTAGCGGAAGAGCCAACCCAGGGGGTTGTTGCTTCTGCCACTTCTGCGCTTGGCCCGCTGGCGGGGAGCCGGACGCTGCTGCTGTGCGAAACCGAAGAAGCCTTCGTCGCGGCGGCGGCGGGCTACCGGGGCGCGCCGCCTCCGCTCCTGCTCCAGCTCGACTTCGCTCACGTTCCCATCGGGGTCCGTGACCGACAGCGCCGCCGTCTGCCAAGTCCAGGTCGCTGCCTTGTTGCCCCAGCGCTCGGGCTCGATAGCCAGGACGTCCCCCTTTCGGGTGTCGACGACGGCGACATATTCAAAAGCGCCATCGCTCTGCGTGGTGCCGGCATCGTAACGCAACAGACCAATACCGGACTGGGCGCCCTTGAGCTTGTCCCACGCGAGGATCTTCGGCTTGCCGTCGCCGAACATTTCCATGGGCACCGTAAGCCCGCGATAGTCAGCGTTCGTGGCAACGTACCGCCCCGGCGATTTCTCGGTGATGATCCAGCCGCCGACGGGCTCGCCCATGGGCTTCCTTGTTTCGGGGGGCACCGGCGCACGAAGGCGCTCCAAAGCCGCACGTGCATCCTGGTCGAAAGGATCGAGCGCCGCGGCCCTCTGGTAATCGGCGACCGCATTCTCGGTCCGGTTCTGCTCGCGGAAGATGTCTCCCCGGATGCGAAGCGCTTGCGCATCGTCCGGCTTCAGGATGAGGGCGATGTTTACGTCGATATATCCTTCGTCCGGCTTCCGATCATAGAGCTTGGTCTCGCCGCGCAGAGCATATGCTTTCGCGTTCTTCGGCTCCAATTCGAGGACCTTGGAGAAGTCCTTGATGGCCGCATCGTAGCGCTTGTTCTTGGCGAGCAACTCGCCGCGCTCCATGAACGCATCGGCCTTTTCGGGCTCGAGGTCGAGAACGCGGTCAAAGTCCGCAATGCCTTCGCGGAAGCTGTTCTCGGCCGCATAAGCGCGGGCCCGCAGCATGAAGAGCTTGACCGTGTCCTGTTCGGGCTCGAGATCGAGGGCCTCCGTTGCATCCTCGGCCGCTTCGGAATAATTCCCCAGCTCGAAATTGACCGCCGCACGATTGCGGTAGGCCGCTGCGAGCTTGGGATCGATCTTGATCGAACGGTCGAGGTCGCGCAGCGCGGCGTGGTACCGGTCCCGCTCCATGTGAGCGCGGCCCCGCCCGTTATAGGGCGCCGCGGTGCGGGACAGGAGCGCCGTGGCCTTGCGGAAGGACTGGAAGGCGGCGTCGTAGTTGTGAAGCGCCGCATAGGCGTTGCCGCGGTTGTTGTATGCCGCCCCGTAATTGGGATCCAACGCTATGGCGCGGTCGAAATCCTTGATGGCCTCTTCCGGATGGCCGAGGTCCATCAGCGCGTTGCCGCGGTTGTTGTAGACGATGGCATTGTCAGGCGCGAGCTGGATGGATTCGTTGAAATCGTCGATCGCTTCCTTCGTCTGCTTCATCCGCCATTTGGCGACACCGCGATCACTGTAGATGCTGGCGAGGACGAATTTGGAGACGTCGGGGGTGCCGATGGCTTCATCGTAGAGCGCGACGGCCCGATCGTTCTGTCCGCGCAGCATCGCGGCCGCACCTTCGCGCGCGCGCAACAGCACCTGATCGGCGGCCTCGGCCATACCAGCCGCAGCCGCGACGAAGGCGGCGCCGAGCAGAAGTGTCTTTATGCGCAGACGGTTCTGTGAGGGGCGATTGCGGCCCATGATCGCGAGCGATCCTTCGCTGAAGCGGTTCCCTGAACCCTGACGGCACACCGCGATGCGCCGCCTTGCCTAGATGTCCCTCATAACGGGCGAGTGTGTCAACAAACGGTCGCGGAAACCGCAACTGCCCCGCTCACGGGGTCACACCATATTCCTCAAGCTCTTCAAGCACTTCCGGGATCAGCTCCGGCAGATCCTCCGCGATCAAGCCGGGCCCGAAGAGCTTCGCCGCCTGCCCGTGCATCCAGACGGCGATACATCCGGCATCGAAACCGCCGAGCCCCTGGGCCAGCATCGCGAGCACCATCCCGGCCATGGCATCGCCCGACCCGGCTGTGGCGAGCCAGGGCGTTCCGTTGGTATCGATCGCGGCCGCCCCGTCCGGCGCCGCGATCACCGTGTCGGGTCCCTTCAAGACCACAGTGGCGCCGGAGCGGGATGCGGCGGTCCGGGTCCGGTCGACTTTCGATGCGCCGGGAACGTCACCAAAGAGGCGGGCGAACTCGCCCGCATGCGGCGTCATCACGACAGGGTGGTCCCGCCCCCGTATCGTGCCGAACAATTCCTCGGGGTTCTCGGCAAACGACGTCAGCGCATCGGCATCCAAGACGACAGCCGGTTCGGCCCTCAGGGCCGTCAAGACCATCTGCCGAGTCTCTTCGCCGACCCCGTGGCCGGGCCCGATCAAAAACGCGTTCTTGCGCGTGTCCGACAGGAGGGCCGCAAGCCCTTGGGGCCCGTCCGCCTCTCGAAGCATCACCGCCGTCAACTGCGATGCATTCACGGCCATTGCATTGCGCGGCGATGCGACCGTTACAAGACCTGCCCCCGCCCTCAGGGCGCCCCGCGCGGCCAGTCGGGCAGCCCCGGTCGCATCTGCAGGGCCCGATGCCACGACGGCATGCCCCCGCAAGTATTTGTGGCCCAGAACCGTCGGCCATGGATAGCGGTCCAGCCACAAACCGGGCTCATTGGCATAGAGTGTCGGCTTCACCGTCTTAAGAACCTCGTCGGGGATCCCGATATCGGCAAGGCGAAGGTCGCCGCAATAAAGGTGACCCGGCATCAGGAAATGCCCGGGCTTGAAGCGGAAGAACGTGACCGAACTCAGGGCGCGCATTGCCGTCCCCAGAATCATGCCCGTGCTGCCGTCGACGCCGCTCGGCACGTCGATGGCGACAATGGGGATCCCGCTCGCATTGGCCGCATCGATCAGAGCGGCCAGCTTCCCCTCGATAGGCCGGGCAAGCCCCGCGCCGAACAAGCCGTCGACAATGACATCGGCCCGGTCGAACAGTATCGGATCCAGGGGCTGTATGTTTCCCACGTACCGCGCGGCCATCGTGGCCGCATCGGCCGGCAGCTTGCTCGGGTCGCCATCGAAACCGAGTCGAACCGAATAGCCCCGTTCCAGAAGCTGGCGTGCCGCGACAAAGCCATCACCACCGTTATTGCCCGGTCCGCACAGTATCGCGACGGTCGAGGCATCGGGAAACCGTGCGGAGACATCGTCGGCGACACTTCGGCCCGCATTCTCCATAAGAACGGCGCCAGCGACCCCGCCTTCTATAGCGAGTTCGTCGGCGCGGCCCATTTCTTTCGCGGTTAAGAGTTCCAGCATCGTCCTACCTGGAAGATGAGAGCTTCTGAAATCCAACTCGGCAGCCGGTGAAGTCTTGGAGCCCGTTGCATCTGCCTCGTTTTTGTGCGTACTGCCTATTGTATTGCCATCAAATCGCGCCGCCCCGCCTCCACATTTTGCGTAAAATAACTAAGCTGATGATTTTGCGCCAAAATCGTCCGCCCATTAGATTGGCATAGCGTGTGCTAAGGCTTGGTCCTGAATACGATCTGCCTGGCGGCGCGCTTCGCGGCAAGGCGCTGCAACATTAGTCTGGGAGGTACTACCAAGAATGAAAAAGATCGAAGCCATCATCAAGCCGTTCAAGCTTGATGAAGTAAAGGAGGCCCTCCAGGAGATCGGGCTTCAGGGCATTACGGTCACTGAAGCCAAAGGCTTCGGCCGGCAGAAGGGCCACACCGAACTGTATCGCGGCGCCGAATACGTGGTGGATTTCCTCCCAAAGGTGAAGCTTGAGCTGGTGCTTGTGGACCACATGGTCGACAAGGCTGTCGAAGCCATCGTGACGTCTGCCAAAACCGGCCGCATAGGCGATGGAAAG
>JARRPE010000095.1:0-7306 GCA_037383205.1 Methyloceanibacter sp. | reverse complement strand
TCCACATGCCGCGGAGATCCGCGAGCAGCAGGTAAGCTAACAGCCGATCAGCGAGCCGCAGGTCAGCTCCCAGCACAGGCCGCTCCGCCGCAGGGGGTCTGTTCGCTTGGCTGCCGGTAGGCCTGCGCGCCGCGGAGGTCCGCCAGCGGCCGAAAGTCCCCCAGCAGCGGAAGTCCGCGGCTAGCCCAGATGCAGGTAGATTCAGTCGCCGTGGGCCCTAGTGCTGCACTGTGCACCGACCGCACGTCCGCCTGTTGTGGCGGGCGCCTGACGGCCGGCCGGCTGTCGACATGTACCGGACTGTAGATCAAAGAAAGGGTGGCCAGTCGCATGGCCACCCTTTTTGCCTTTTTGCGTCACGTGCCTGTTCGACTCTGCGGCTGTCGGGGCGTGCCCGATCGCTGCGTTGAGCCCAAACCGCGTTCGGCTTACTCTGCAGCGAGCCGGACGTATTTCCCGTTGGCGACGGGGCATGCATCCCAGAGCGACTTCAGCGCGTCGATCAGATAGGCAAGCTGTGCATCGGTGTGGACCGGCGAGGGTGTGAAGCGCATGCGCTCGGTGCCCCGCGGCACGGTTGGATAGTTGATCGGCTGAACGTAGATTCCGTAATCGCTCAAGAGCGTGTCGGTAACGGCCCGGCAGTGAACGGGATCTCCGACCATCACCGGCACGATGTGGCTCGGGTTGTCCATGACGGGCAGTCGGGCTTCCTTCATCAGCCTCTTTGCTGTTTGCACGCGCTTCCTGTGGCGTGCCCGCTCAAGCTCGCTGACTTTCAGGTGCCGGATTGACGCCAGAGCGCCGGCGACGACGGCCGGGGCGAGGGAGGTCGTGAAGATGAACCCTGGCGCATAGGAGCGGATGGCGTCGCAGCAGGCTTGGCTGGCTGCGATATAGCCGCCCATGACACCGTATCCCTTGGCGAGGGTCCCGTTGATGATGTCCACCCGGTCCATGATGCCTTCAAGCTCGGCGATACCGCCGCCCCTCGGGCCATACAGACCAACAGCGTGAACCTCGTCGAGATAGGTTAGCGCGTTGTATTTCTCCGCCAGGTCGCAGACGGCCGCGATCGGGGAGATATGCCCATCCATGGAATAGACGCTTTCGATGGCGATGAGCTTCGGCGTCTCGAGCGGCACCGACTTCAGCAAGTCCTCGAGGTGATCGAGGTCGTTGTTGCGGAAGATATGCTTCTCTCCGCCGCCCCGGCGAATACCTTCGATCATCGATGCATGGTTCTTCTGGTCGGAGAAGACCACCAACCCGGGGAGGAGCCGCGTCAGGGTGGAGAGTGTGGCATCGTTGGCGATGTAGGCGCTCGTGAACAAGAGCGCTGCTTCCTTGCCGTGCAGGTCGGCAATCTCGGCTTCAAGCTCAACAATATAGTGCGTTGTGCCGGAGATATTCCGTGTTCCCCCGGAGCCGGCGCCCACATCGTCGAGAGCGGCGTGCATGGCGTCAAGGACCTTGGGGTGCTGGCTCATACCGAGGTAATCGTTCGAGCACCACACGGTCACGTCACGCGTGCCTTCGTCGGTGAAATGCCGCGCATTCGGATAGGATCCGCACCGCCGCTTGAGATCGGCGAAAACACGGTACCGGCCTTCTTGATGGAGCGAGTCCAGGCACCGATGAAACTGACTCTGGTAATTCATTTCTACCTCCCAGCTATAAAATTGATGAGTGGCGCATCCTCATTGGCCACGGCATTTGACTGAACAGGACGCGCATCCACGAGCCCTCTCTTGTTATGATCTAGAAACCAATGTTCGAGAACAGCGAGCGCCATGAGAACCGCCAGCATCGTGAAGCCAACGATCGCGAAGCCGGAGCTGGCACTGACCGCTTGTTCCGTCAGCATCCAGGCGACGACGGTGGACACGGTGACCGAGATCGGGAAGAGAAGGTTCATCGGCTGCTTCCTGAAATAGCTCTTCAAGAATGCAAGGCGATCGGGAAGGAACTCCTCGGTGAGGTTGGGAACACCGAGTAACACGTTGAATTTCGCGCACAGCCGCATGGCCCAGAGCACCAGCAGGGTCCAGAGTGCGAACTGGTTCGGCGCGCCCGCTGTAATCGCGGCAACAAGACCGACGGTAACGAGGATCGCCAGCTCGTGATAGATGAGGGTCAGGGAGGCGAAGACGAAGCGCTGCCATCCCTTGCTGTCGGGCGGGCACGGTGCTGAACGCGGTCCCGTCACGAAGCCCATGAGAAAGCTCATCTCGTGCCAGGCCCAAACCGCGAGGGCGCACGTGAAGGCGCAGTACACGCCAAGCGTTGTCACGTCGGAACTCGAGGTGGCGATGCCGAACAGCGCCAGCAGCGCGATGGCGCTCAGCGCAAGCATGCTCCAGCCGTGCATTCGCTTCGGCAGCCCTACAATGTAGAGCACCGCTCCGGTGGAGAACCACCAGAGGAAAAGTGCGAATGTCACGGCAAGAGCATAGTGCAACGGTATCGTCCTTCCTGGCCTACCAAGCCGGCTGCAGCCGGCTGGTTTCCGGCAAGGGATTCGGTTTGGCGCGCATGAAGTAGAGCTTGGCAAAGGCAAGACCCGCCGCGGCGCCGAGCCGAAGCCGTGTCAAAGATCCCATGATCCCGCCTTTGTCCTTCGCCTCTCCCAGGGCATCGCTGATTTCCCGCAATCTCTCCATGCCTTGGCGGAAGCGCGGATTGTCATGGTCGAGCATGACGGGGAACACCTGGCGCGAGATGTCTGTGCAGATGCGGAACACCTGGTAGTCATAGTCCGTGGGGTCCATGCCGATGGCTTTGTGGAATTCGGGCCGGGCATGGTCGCGCACATACATGGTCGCGTAGACGGCCAGTAGGAAGAAGCGCACCCACAGCTTGTTCGCACCGCTCAAGAGGTGCGGATTGGCCCGCATCAGCAGCGAGAATGCCTCGCCATGGCGAAACTCATCGTTGCACCACTTTTCGAACCAGAGAACTATCGGGTGAAAGCGCTTGTCCGGATTGCGCTGCAGATGGCGGTAAATTGTAATGTACCGCGCGTACCCAATCTTTTCGGACAGGTAAGTGGCGTAGAAGATGAACTTCGGCCGGAAGAACGTGTACTTCTTCGTCTTGGTGAGGAAGCTGAGGTCGACGCCGATGCCGAAATCCTTAAGAGCGTCGTTGATGAAGCCCGCGTGGCGGGACTCGTCGCGCGCCATGAGTTTGAAGAGTTCGCACAAATCCTTGTTCGTTCCGCGCCTCTTCATTTCGGCGTAGAGCACACAGCCTGAGAACTCGGCCGTGAGAGAACTGACGAGGAAGTCTACGAATTCTTTTCGCAGCCCCTCCGGAAGATCGGCGAGATCGGGGACTTGCCAGTCCGCGTTGCGGACGAAGTGCCCCTTGTTCGGATCGGACCGCATTTCGGCGATGAGCGGATCCCATTCGTCGCGAACGCTGCTCACGTCGACACGATCGAGTTCGTCGAAGTCGGTGGTGTAGAAGCGCGGGCTCAAGGCCGTATCGGCCTGGGCCATGCGCATCGTATCATCCTTGTTGATGCCGATGGTCTCTATGGTCATAGCTTCCTCCCTGAGGAGAAGCTGAATTCACACAGCTCGCCCATCTCAAGCCGGCCGGTAAGCTTGGTCCACCACCTCTCGACCGCCGTCGCGCGGGTGACCGTGGCGAGGCGCTCAAGCTTCAGCTTTTCGCCATACGGCACGCGGACGGGCTCGCCATGGACAAGCACCTCGTCTCCGGGATAGATCGCGATATCGCCTTCGAGGGCGACATACGCGTGCAAACTTTCAAACGTGTTCTCGATTTCGATCGTGCAAGGCACGTCGAAACGTTCACGTGTGGGAAACCAGCCAGGCATTATTGGTTCTCCTTCCTTACGTTCAACGCGTGTACAAACTCGCGAGAGCCTTTGCCTGCGTGCAACATTCTGGCAAAGGTCTCCAATTGCGTGATGCCGAACGAGACGAGTTCGATCTCGCGTCCCGTCGCGGTATCCCGCAGCGACAGCCTCTGGTCGTCCCAGAGGATCAGCTCGAAGGGGGCTTCGTCGCTCAAGCCCTTCGACTTGCGCTCGCGCACCAGCCCGCGCATGACACCGCGTACGAAGCCATTCGTTCCGGGTTCGAGCGTTTCGATGACATTGTGGGACTGCGCCTCGAGCACGACCACCGAGCCGTCGGGCCGGTCCTCGAAACGCAAGACCCGCGTCTCGACCGGCGCGGCCGGCTCCACCGGCATAGCGCCGATCCCCGTGAACCGCGAAACGCTTGCGAGGACGAGAGTCAGCAGCACCACCGCGCCGGCACCCAAAAGAGGGCCGCGGGGGAAGGGGCGTGAAGTGTGCTGCTTGTTCATGGCGTTGTCCTCTTTCTAGGCAGCGACGGGCGCGTGAGCCCGCACCGAGTTTTTCGCGATTGAGGTTTGGAGCTGCGACTCAGGCACGCCGCGTTCTTTGGCGGCGGCAGCCAAGGCGTTGCCCAATATCTGCGCGACCGCCTCGGCATCGGGGACGCTGCGAAGCATGGGCTCGGGCTTTGCTGCGCGCCAGCTCCGCACATTCGGCCACAGCAGGAAGTACGAAACGCGTTCCTCCTGGTTGAGGCGAAGCGGGATGTCTCCGGTGCCGTCTCCGTGAACCTTGAGAGCGGCGTTTTCAACGATGGCGAAAGGCAGGTTGATGGTGATCGGTAAAGCCACGCCGTAGCGCATCACCACCCGCCGGTTCGTGATGGTGTAAAGCGTCCCCCGATGAGCAAACCAGGCATAGAGCGCCAGAATGCCAGCGGCCGCCAAGGCCACGGGGATCAGCTTCGAGGCTGTAAGCATGGCGTCGATGAGCGCAACGCCGGCCGATAGGTCGGCGATGATGCTCCACGCCATGAGCAAAGCGAAGTAGACGAGAACGAGCCGAACATGGAGCGCGCGGATGGCGAGCGACCACCAGGCCGGAGCGCCCCGCCACAGGATGCGCTCACCCTGCGGCAGGACTTCCGGCAATCCTTCTATCGGCTCGTATTCGTGATCAATCACAGGATCGACTCCGTTCTGATCGGCGTCGCGTACAACGTGCCCGCGCCGTAGTAGGCACAGATGCGATCCTCCTCGAGGAGCGTCACCTCGTCGGGCTTGGTCAACACGGGAACGTCCGCGAATTGCGATCCGAGGATGGCCTCGACCCGTACGACGTCGTGATTGCCGTCGACGTCGGAGAAGGTCATGGGCAGCAGAACGCGCTTTGCCGGCTCACCGCCAAGATCCACTTCGAGATAGCGGACCAAGACTTCCGCCCGGTCGACCCAGACGTCACTGACTGTTCCGGCGGCCACGCCGTCGGCGCCAACAACTTGCATGCCACGCGGATCGGGATCGCGGCTGACCAGCGCGAAGTCACGCGCGGCCCGCAAGGGAAGGATCTTGGACGATCCGTCGGTCATGCGATCCGGCACGTTCGCCCGATTGGCATACGCGCCTGGCCCGACGCCTGCGAGCATGGGGTCGCCCGTCGGCGTGAGAGGAGCGCCTTGCCAGCGAGCCACAGGCACAGCGTTGATTTCCGCAGGCTGAGGATCGGGGCGGGGAGCCTCCACGGTCGAGCCGTCCGCCAAGATGAAGGTCTTGGCCGCGGGAATCGGCGGGAAGTTCAGATAGGGCCGGTTCTGCTCTCCGTCGTAGACGAGCGGATAGCCCTCACGCTTATCCTCTCGGCGAAGATAGAAAATGAGCCCAAAGAAGAAGACCCAGAAGACGTAGAGCACGACCTGTGCAACGTCGATATATTGGGTGATGGCGCCCTTTGGCATTGGGTTACCTCCACGTTTGCGGCCTAGCCGGGGAATTCGGCGAGGCCAAAGGACTGAGACGGCCGCGCGGGAGATGTACGCACCACGCGCACAAGCGGCCCGATCGCGACAAGGGTGGCAAACAGCAGCAAGATCTCCAGGTGGTAGACGAAACCGTATCCAACGGCCGGTCCCGTCAAAGCGGGCCCGAGCAACGAAGCTTCCGCGAGGCCGGACATCACGTCCCGGATGGCCCCGCCAGCTGCAATTGCCAAGCCCATAGCCGAAGCCTGCACGGCGCCCCAGGCACCGAGCGCAAGCCCGCTATTTCCATCGTCGGCGAGCGCCATCGCGCCGGTTAACGTGCCGACGCCGAACATGCCGGCACCAAATCCGATCAGCGCTGTGCCGACTCTGAACAATCCGGGCGAGTCGAGCGGCGCGGAGAAAATGACGGCCGAGAAAGCGAAGATGCCAATGAGGGCGCCAAAACCGGCCAGCCGATAGGGATCGACGCCCCGGCTGAGCAAAGACGCGGACAGCGCAAACGCGCAGAGGGTGCCGGCGGCTAGAAGGGCTGTCAGAGCCGTGGTTGCGCTGACGTCAAGGTGGAGGATCTCGCCGCCATACGGCTCGAGCAGAATATCCTGCATGCTGAAGGCTGCGGTTCCCAGCCCGACGGCGACGAGGACACGGCTCGACTGGCCACCGGCGCGGAACTTGCGCCACGCGGTCCGGAACGAGGCACGGGGTTGATCGGGGGCGGTGCCGCGCGGATCGCGCGCTTCCTGTTTCCAAAGGGCCACGCCGTTCAAGACCATGGTCAGAACCGCCGCGCCTTGGATCAACTGTATCAGACGCACTTGGCTGAAATTGTCGAGGAGCCAGCCGAAGGCCATAGCGGCGGCCACCATGCCGAGCAGCAGCATGACATAGAGAAAGGCGACGACGCGCGGGCGCGACTCTTTAGGCGCGAGATCAGTTGCGAGGGCGAGCCCCGCCGTCTGTGTCGTGTGGAGACCGGCGCCCACCAGAAGAAATGCCAGGGCGGATGCGGCGTAGCCAATCCAGATCGGGCCATTGGCATCTCCCGACAGGACGATCAGCGCGAAGGGCATGATCGACAGACCGCCGAATTGAAGCAGCGAGCCGAACCAGATGTAAGGGACACGCCGCCAGCCCAGGAAAGAACGATGATGATCGGATCGGAACCCGATCAGGGCACGGAACGGCGCGAACAGGAGCGGGAGCGAGACCATCAGCGCCACGAGCCAGCTTGGCACAGAAAGCTCGACGATCATCACCCGGTTGAGCGTGCCGTTGAGCAGCACAAGCGCCATACCGACGGAAACCTGGAACAGCGAGAGCCGCAGCAGCCGTGACATCGGCAGATCGGCGCTCGCCGCATCGGCAAACGGCAAAAACCGCGGATCGAGCAACGTCCAACCCCGAGCCAATGTATGGTTCAGCCGTCTCATCTGGTTCGGCTCGCTGCTTCAATTCGGCGGTCTGTCGATCATGCCCTTCGCGCTGATCGT
>JARRPE010000094.1:0-8316 GCA_037383205.1 Methyloceanibacter sp. | reverse complement strand
CTGATCAGCCGGACCCGCCGCGCCCCTTCGAGGAACGGCGCAGCCGCGGCCACCGCGCGGGCGGCTTCCACCGAATCTTTCCAGGCAATGACGACCGTCTCGCCAACATGGCCGCCCGCCTCATCCGGCACGAACAGGGCGGGACGGCCTGACGAGAACAGCGCGGCATCCCTGGCTTCGCCAAACATCTCGTCGTCCGCCGCGGAGACCGTCGGCAATACGCTGAAGTCCGCGGTCTTCGCGCGCTGCGCGACCGCGGGGCCGACGAGGCCTTCGACGGTCAGCAATTGCGATTCAACCTCATCCCACTTGGCGGCAACCTTCTCGAACCAGGCAACGGCCTGCTTCTCCTCGTACTCCACCTGCTTTCTCGAGACGTCCAGATAGGCCTCGAAATAGACTGGACTGAGCTCCGTCGCATACGGCAGACGTTGCGACGGCGGTGGACACGGATGCAGAACCTCGAGCTCGGCCTCGAAACGCCGGGCAAGGCCAAAGGCCACATCCGAACAAGTGGCCGTCGTCCCGTGGGAATTGATGGGTAGTAGTATTCGTGTGGGCTTCATGACACGCCTCGGAAACCCCGCTTACCTATTGTCCTTGTTACCTTAAGGACCGTATCGGCGCTTTGACTCAAAGCAAAGAAGACGCTCGCCTTTTCTCCACATTTCGGAGCAAGATAGTCGTCATGATTTGCGAATTTCAGACGCAGTAAGGAGGCGCTTTATGGACTTTCCCTTGGATATCAGCTTCCGCAATATGGACCCCTCCCCGGCAGTCGAGACCCGAATCCGCGAAAAAGCCGAAAAGCTCAGCCGGTTCTTCAATCGCATTATCGGATGCACGGTTGTCGTCGAAGCGCCGCACCGGCATCACCACAAGGGTAAGCTTTACAGCGTTCACATCGACATCAGCGTTCCCGGCAAGGACCTTGTCGTCGACCGGGCAAAACCGCTCGACCACGCCCACGAGGATGTCTATCTCGCCGTTCGCGATGCCTTCAAGGCGGCGGAACGCCAGTTGGAAGACCATGCGCGCCGGATGCGTGGCGACGTGAAGAACCACGGGACTTCCGCCCGTGACGGCGCCGTTCCGCCTGCGGAGTAACCGGCCCGCTATTTCCAGAAGGGTTTGACGTCGGCGAAGCGCGCATAGGCGTGCTTCGCCGTTTTCATCAGAGCCTTGTCTTCAGCCGGATCGACTTTCGGCATGGGCAAGGTTTCGGCTTCGTCCCCGTGATGACCCAGGTCGAAGATGGTCTGCCGGTTGGCGATATCGTTGAGGGTCCCGAGCGAGTCCTGAAGCGACTCCAGTGCCGCGAGCGCTTTGCGGCACCTCTTGGCCTGCCTCTTGCCCGGAAACGTCGCGCCGAAAAATTCGCTGCCGTACCGCATCCGCTTGGCCAGTATGCGCACCTTGTGGCGCTCGGCCACGCTCAGCTTGGGCAGGTTCTTCCCCTTCTTCACCACGGTTCGGCGCAGGCGCGAGAGTTTCGACGCGGCGTAGTCCGCCACCAGCTCCGTGGCAAGCCGGTTGTCGTTTCCGGTCCAATCGCCGAACTCGATCCAAGCGCCTAGATTCAAGAGCGCCGTGCGGAAGCGCGCCGAACCAGTTGCCTCGACAGCCGCCTTTTGCGCTTCTTGCCGCGCCTCGCGCACACGGCCCTCGACGGCCTTCCATCCCGGATCCTCGGGATACTCTGCGCGATGCGGCCCGACGATGTCGGAGTTGAACACATCGAGATCGCGGGCGTGTCCGAGTTGGTTTCCGATCCATTTGAGCTCGGCCGCGATCTGGCGACGATGCGGGCCGTCGACCACATCTCCGAACAGGAGAACCGCTGCCCGCATGCGCCGAAGCCCAACGCGCATCTGATGCAACGACTCGGGCTTGCCAGCACGCGTTCCCGGCAGGTTGACAAGGATCTGGCGCAGGCAGTTGCGCGCGGCGATGCGAAAGGCATTCGCACAGGTCTCATGCGGCGGGATGTCGACCGGAAGCGCCTTTTCGAATTCGGGCTCGCCCCCGTCGAGGAGATCGAACCCGCGTTCCGCTTTGGTCTTGACGCTGAGGGTGAGTGGGATGGTTTCAGCGAACTGCTTCGCCAGGCCGAACAGGCGGGCTGCGCTTCCGGACTTCAGTTCCAGTTCAAGCTCGCAGATGCGTGCTCTCGCCTCGCCAGCGACGACTTCGCCTTGATCGACCGCCACCTCGATCAGGCTTCCGCCGTCTTCGATCAAGAACGTCCGGCGCACGAAACGCGTTTCGAAACGTGGGCCAAGCGCTGCGCGTACCGTATCGCTCAGCAGCGGCTCGAGCGCGGTGCCCTCTGCCGCCGAAAGGTCGAACGCGCGCGTCGGCAGATCACATTCCCACTCGCGCCGCTCCAGGAACTCGCTTTGAGCACGCGCGGTCTTGATCGTTTGAATGTAGCCGGTGCCGGTGCTGCGCACGCGCAAGAAGACGCCCGCCTCCCTCAGACGATCATCCGGCGTGTCGTAATAGACGGAGAGTAGCTCCCGTTCCTTCGATTCGAGCACGCGCGGTGCTGGCGGAGCGCCATGCCCCGCCAGAAGGGGATGCGCCAACACGGCCGCGGCGTGTTCGGGATCAAAGACCAGCTTGAGCTCGATCTCCTTCGCGTCACGCTCCGGTGTCTCTACGGACACTTCCTTCTCCCAGTACCAACGGCAGCGGCGCACAGGCACCATTTGTCGCCTTCATTCTAACCATGAGTGTGAAGAAGGTACATGCGGGGAACGGCGCACCAGTCACTAGCTCTTGATGGCCTGAAATAAGGAAGCGTTCGCACAGAACGGCGGCGGTTCGCTTTCGGCATGGACTGAGAGCCAATCCGAGCATGTCTCTTTGCACGAACAGGCATGGCAGTTGGCGCGGGCGCGAACGTAGGACTGGCCGCCGTCGAGATCGACGACGTCCAATAGGTTCACACCGACAGTTTCCATCATGTCCTCCATGAAGACATCTTGATGAAAGCCGGCAAGATCAGGTTTTGGATCGGTCATGGCGTTTCCCCGGACTGCGCGGTACGATCTCGCGCGATCCAGGTACTGCACGACAGGTTGCGTGCCGCGACATTGAGTTGGATCAACCGGGCGGTGCCGCCGGATCCCCAGGCTCTTTAGGACCCGCCGTTCCGCTCGATGCCCGCGCGGATCAGCTCTCCGGCTTCACCGACCTCGGCCCAGCGCGTGACCTTCACCCATTTACCTGGTTCCAGGTCTTTGTAGTGCTCGAAGAAGTGGCCGATCTGCTCGACGAGAATTTCCGGGAGATCGCGGTAGCTCGTCACCCGCTTGTAGTACGGGTGCAGTTCGTCGATCGGCACGGCGATGATCTTTTCGTCGATGCCCGACTCATCCTCCATGAGCAACGCCCCGACGGGACGCGCGCGAATGACCGCGCCCGGCGCGACAGGCGTCGGCGTGATCACGATACAGTCGACCGGATCGCCATCCTCGGACAGCGTATGCGGGATGAACCCGTAATTCGCCGGATAGAACATCGCCGTGTGCAGGAAGCGGTCGACGAAAAGTGCGCCGGACTTCTTGTCGACTTCGTACTTCACCGGCGATCCGCCCTGCGGGATCTCGATGATCACATTGACTTCGTGGGGCGGGTTATCGCCAACCGGAATGTGGGGGATATCCATCGAAACACTGTCTCCTAAACTCGTTGAACGGCCGGCTAGCCGGGCGCGGCCGTCTTGGTCAAACCTGCGATCCTGGCGCCGCTTTCAGGGCAAAGCGCCCGCTACCGGGCGCGTCCTAAGGTCCCCAAAAACGTTCTTGCCCGTCCAGATCGTCGAAAACACCCGTATTCGGCGCTCCGCCGGCGCGCAAAGTCCGGATGCTGATAGCACGTTCACGGCTCGTTTCCAGGGCCATATCCGCGCGACTGATAACGAGTCGCAGCGGCCGCCAGCCCCTTGTCCCCGGACCCGCCGCGATCCCTATCCAGCCGGCACCGAAGTTCAAGCGACCTCGTCATGACAGCGGCGGGCATATTCGCGTCGGATCCGCAAATCCACCACACGCCTTACCCTGGACCGAACCTTTAGGTCTAGAAGCCTAAAGTATGACGCCGCTGGCGCGGTCCTTGGCGCATCGGGTCACCTAAGATCGCGCCCGCCGCCGGGACTGTTCACCGACCGCGCGCTTCGGTAAGACATAGGATCAAGCGTCCAAACAAGAACCATTGGAGGATCCATGCGCTCGGGTTTTACTATTTTCGGCATCGCCATCGTTGCGCTCACGCTTTGCGGCACAACCGCCCAAGCCGAAGAGATCCGCTGCCAGGCTATCCGTGACTCTGCACAATGCGTAGCCCAACCGGAATGCTGGTATGACGCGGCCAACAACAAGGGGTGTCTCCCCGGTCCGGCACCGGACTCGGACCCGTGCTCCAATCATTCAGGCGAGTCCATTTGCAATACGAGCAGTTTTGGCTGCACATGGAACACCGACGAGGAAACATGCGTTTCCAAAACTCCTTGAGGGCCAATTATCCGGGCATAGGGAGCGCGTCATGATCGAACTTCTCAAAGGCTTCCCGAGCAATGTTGTGGCGATTGCCTGCCACGGGAACGTCTCGCGCCGGGACTATGACGACGTTCTGATCCCCGCGGTGGAGAAGGCGCTTCAGTCCCATGACAAAGTCCGCATGCTGTACGAAGTCGCGCCTGATTTTACCGGCTATGATGCGGGCGCTGCCTGGGAAGACTTCAAGACCGGCATGGAGCATTTCACCAAGTGGGACCGCATCGCCGTCATCACCGACATCGAGTGGATGGCAGGCGCGGTGAAGGTCTTCGGTGTCTTCCTGCCGAGTGCGGTTCGCGTCTACCCGCTTGCCGATGCCGCCCAAGCGCGGCTGTGGATCACGCAAGCGTCATAGCCCTACTCGTGCCGGAGCGCGTCGATCGGATCGAGCTGCGCCGCGCGGCGCGCGGGAAAATAGCCGAATACCACGCCGATCAAAGCCGAGAACGCGAACGCGATCAGCACGATCCCCGGATCGAAGACGAAGGGGATGGCCATACCGGCTGAGGCCGCGCCCGCGAGCCCAAGCCCCAATAGGACGCCCACCAACCCGCCGAACAAGGACAGCACGACGGCCTCCACCAGGAACTGCATCAGCACCTGACTTTCCTGCGCGCCGATCGCCAGCCTGATGCCGATCTCACGCGTCCGCTCGGTCACCGAGACGAGCATGATGTTCATGATGCCGATGCCGCCGACCAGCAGACTGACACCGGCAACCGCGCCGAGCAGCATGGTCAGGATGCCCGTGGTCGCCGCTTGCGTATCGGCGATCTGCTTCATGTCCGCGACACCGAAATCGTCCTCTTTGCCGCCGGAGATCCCGCGCCGTTCCCTGAGTAGCCGCTCGATGTCCGCCTGAACTTTCGACGTGTCCGCGCCGTCTTCGGCCGAAACAGTGATGCGGTTGATGTCGGTATTGCCGGCGATCCGCCGCTGATAGGTGCGAATGGGAATCAACACGACGTCATCGCGATCGTTGCCGAAACCGGACTCGCCTTTGGGCTCCAACACGCCGATCACCTCACAGGACACATTGCTCAAGCGAATCCGTTTGCCGATCGGGCCCTCGCCGCCGAACAGCTCGTCCCTCACGGTCTTGCCGAGAATGCAGACTGCTTGGCCGCTGCGCGTCTCGCTATCGAGAAAGTTCCGGCCCTCCGTGAGATTCCAGTCTTGCGCGATCACGTAGCTTGCGTCCGTCCCGATCGTGCCGGTGCTCCGGCTCTCATTGCCATAGACGACGGTCACGGCCTCTTGCGCCAAGGGCGCGACAGCACGGACGCCGCGCAGCTGCTCGCGCATCTCGATGATATCGCGCGCGTTGAACGGCTTCGCCGTCGCGCTGGAGCGGCCCGGTCCCCACTGTCCGGGCCGGACGAACAGGACGTTCGTACCGAGCTTGGCCATTTCCTCCTTGACCTTGGCCGTCGTGCCGTTGCCGATCGTGACCATGGCAATGACGGCGCTGACACCGATAACGATGCCCAGCAGTGTCAAGAACGAGCGCAGCGCGTTGCGCCGGATCGCCTGGACCGCAAGCTTCAAGGTCTCGTAAAACATCAGGCGGCCTTCCGAATGGCACTGTCGCTGGCGATGCGGCCGTCGAGAAACTCGACAACGCGGCTGGCATAACGAGCCATCTCCAGCTCGTGCGTCACCATGAGGACCGTGATCCCGCGAGACCGGTTGAGGTCCACCAGCAAGGTCATGATCTCATCGCTCGTCTTGGTATCGAGGTTGCCGGTCGGCTCGTCCGCCAGCAGGACCGCGGGGCTCGTCACGATCGCCCGGGCGATGGCGACCCGCTGCTGCTGACCGCCCGACAGTTCCGCCGGGCTATGTCCGGCGCGCCCTGCGAGACCGACGCGCTCAAGGGCCTCCATCGCGAGCGGTCGGCGCTCCGCCTGACGCATGCCGCGATAGATGAGCGGCAGTTCGACATTCTCCACCGCCGAGGTGCGGGCCAACAGGTTGAACCCTTGAAAGACGAAGCCGAGATAATTGCGGCGCAAAAGCGCCCGCTGCCTGCGATCGAGACCGCCAACCTCCACGCCGTTGAAGAGGTAGCTGCCGGACGTCGGCTGATCCAGGCAGCCGATGATGTTCATGGTCGTGGATTTGCCCGACCCGGACGGCCCCATGACCGCCGCGAATTCGCCCCTCGGTACCGCCAGATCGATGCCGTCGAGCGCCCGCACCTCGGCCTCGCCTCTTCCGTAGATCTTCGAGACGTTGCGCAGGTCGATGACCTTCGACGCGGCGCTGCCGCGGGCCTTGTCGCTGCTCATTTGGCCGTCTCCGTGTCGACGATCAAGGGTTCGCCCACCGTGAGGTCGCCTTTCAATATCTCGGTGCGTTTGCCGTCGGTGGCGCCGATGGTGACGGACCGGGCTTCGGGCGTGCCATCGCTTAGCGTCCAGACGGTGCGTTCGGGTCCTGCCGGCTGGCCTGTGCTGCTCGGCTTGCGCAGCCGCGGGGGGCCCGGCATCAGCTTCTGCAGGAAGCTGCGCTGGTCGCGCGGTTCGGCGCTGGGCGGCGTGAACCGCAAAGCAGTGTTGGGCACAGTCAGCGCGTCGTCGACTTCGGCGACGATGATCTCGGACGTCGCGGTCATGCCGGGCCTTAGCAGCAGTTCGGAATTGTCCGTCGTCAGCACGGCCTTGTAGGTCACGACGCCCTGGACGACCTCCGACCCATAGCGGAGCTCCCGAATTTCGGCATCGAAGTGCCGGCTGGGATAGGCATCCACGGTGAAATGCGCTTTTTGGCCTTCGTGGACCTTGCCGACATCCGCTTCGTCAACGTCCACCTGGACCTCCATTTTCTTGAGGTCCTCGCCGATGGTGAACAGGATGGGCGCCTGCAGCGATGACGCCACGGTCTGGCCGGGCTCGACATTGCGGCTCAACACGACTCCGGTGATGGGCGAACGGATCTGCGCCTTTTCAAGGTCGGTCTTGGCCTGGGCGAGATCGGCGCTTGCGGCGGCAACGTCCGCCTTGGCGCTTTCCTCGGACGCCATGGCGCGCTTGAGATTGGCCTCAGCCACTTCCAGATCAAGGATCGATCCCGCAAGGGTCTTGGCCAGCTTGGCCTTGCGATCGAACTCCAGCCTCGTCTCCGCCACGCTGGCTTGCGCTTCGCTCACTCTAGCGTTTGCGGCCTGCAACTTGGCGCCGGAGCTGTCGACCGCGGATTTGAGCTTTTGGGTATCGAGTTCCGCCAGAACCTGGCCCTTGGTCACGGCGCTGTTGTAGTCCACGAGGACAGTGCGGACGATGCCGGACAGCTCGCTCGAGATCTCGACGTCGTTGGTCGGCTGAACCGTCCCCGTCGCCGTAACGGTCACGGTCAGGTCGCCACGCGTGGCGGGCTCCGTGACGTACTGGACACCGTTCGCTGAACCGCCGCCTCCGATAAGCGCGTAGGCGAGGACCGCGGTCGCGGTCACAAGCCCAAGAATAATGACAGGACGCAACCGGCGAACACGCGATGCCGGTTTGCCGAGGCCCAGCACCGACTCTAGCTCGGCCTTTGCGTCCTCCGGTGTGATCTTCTCAGGGGGCACGACTTCGTTCATGGACATCCTTCGGGTCACAGCCTTCAGCGAGAGCACCGGGCGCTCGCGTTGACGATTGTCAAATTAGCGTCTCGCAGCACAGGTTGCCGGAGAATATTGTAACGAAACCAGGCATCGCAAAGCCCAGCAACGTTTCGACACAAATTTCTCAGCCGGGAAATGTTCCGAAAC
>JARRPE010000093.1:5644-10595 GCA_037383205.1 Methyloceanibacter sp. | reverse complement strand
GGGGCCGACTTGCTCCGCCCGCCACACAGAGGTCCCAAGACTTATGCATTCGTGAACGGGCGGGGCGCCAGGATGACTTGCGCCCGGAAAACGGTGCCTCCGGCGGCTACCTTCGAAAAACAGCGACTGTGACATGTAGGGCACAGCATCCGGCAGCGGGTTGGGCTATAAGAGTCCCATCAACTGTCGATTCTGCAGGGAATTTTTGGGGGATCCAACCATGCGCATGTTCATCGCTCTCGCGATCGTCGTTTCTGCTACGCTCGGCCTCGGCGGCTGCTTCGGCCACCACGAGAAGGCCGTCGTCGTTGAGCCGTTGAAGCTCGGCTAAATAGCTGACGACGAGGTAGCTAAACAGTCTATCTCTACGGCATTGCCAACCCCGGCCAGGGAAACCTGGCCGGGGTTTTTTGCGTTCGGAGCCCTGGGCGGAGGGCCGTGAGGTCCAGAGAATAGAGTGCCTGACGGTGTGGGAACCGCCGCAGGAGCGCCGCACGAGGACCCGCCTCGCACCGGGGCAGGCCGGCATCACGGCAAGTGCGCTGTTCTGCAAGAGATGCGTTGGTGCAAGCCGTCTAGAGCCAGCCGAGAGCCTTGGCTTCGCTGTATGCGGCCTTCCAAGCTTCGGCCGCGAAGGACGCCTCGAGGGCGCTCATGCTCGGTGCAGTCAAGAGTTCTCGGGCTTCCAGCATCCGCCACTGGGCGACGCGTTGAAAGGTTAGGGCAAGAGACGTTCCGGGCCTGGTGACGCGAAGCGCGTCGTCAAGAACTTCAACGTCGATGTCGCTCATGACGCCAGCGATCCTTCTGATACGACCGGAGACGAATTCGGCAATGTCCAATTGCATCTGCGCAAAGAAGAGGCAGAAAATCAAGCGTGGGCTGCTGGTCCCGAATGTCACGCCGGGACGCGTGCAGCCTGTCTAATCCCTGCTCAGGGCACGTCCGCGCTTATTACCCGTCTGGGCGTCCGAGAATGTTAAGCGTTCGTCGATTGATCTGCCGAATTGGGCCATGATAGCCGGTGGATGGCACTAAGCAGCGTTCCCGACCGCAGCATGAAGCAACCGAACCCATCCCTCATGCGTTTGCATGAACACTGAACACGTCATGCCCGAAAGGTGTTTTGCTAAACTGACAAACCGGCGCTATCAATCCAGATTATAAAGGGAGGGCGCCGGTTATAGTCTGTATGTAGCTAGTACTGAGCCTGACTAACGAATTGGGCCCGAGAGAAATTCTCTGGCCTGCCAAAAGGAGAAGCGTCCCATGGAAGTTATAGTAAGGGGTCTCGCCCGAGCGGGCCTCGCAACGGTAGTGACGGCCTTTCTGTCCATGACAGTCATTCCCGCCCCGGCCTATGCGCAAGCAGACGGCAATGCAGGCGACAGCGCCAAGTCCGAAACCGAGACCGACAAGCCGAACATCCTTGTCATTTGGGGAGATGACATCGGCATCTGGAACATCAGCCACAACAGCAAGGGCATGATGGGCTACGAGACGCCGAATATCGACCGCATCGCCAACGAAGGCCTGTCCTTCACCGACTATTACGGTCAGCAATCCTGCACCGCTGGCCGCGCGGCCTTTCTCGGTGGTAACGTGCCGGTGCGGACTGGCATGACGAAGGTGGGCCTCCCCGGCGCCAAGCAGGGCTGGCAGGAGTCCGACGTCACCATCGCCACGGTGATGAAAAGCCTCGGCTACGTCACGGGTCAGTTCGGCAAGAACCATCAGGGCGATCTCGACGAGCATCTGCCGACCAATCATGGCTTCGATGAGTTCTTCGGAAACCTCTATCATTTGAACGCGGAGGAAGAGCCGGAGAATCCGGACTATCCCAAGAACCCCGAGTTCCGGGAGAAGTATGGCCCGCGCGGCGTGATCCACTCCTGGGCCCAAGAGGACGGTACTCAGAAGATCGAGGACACCGGGCCGCTGACCAAGAAGCGGATGGAGACCGTTGACGAGGAGACGCTGGCCGCCGCCAAGGACTTCATCAAGAAGGCAGTCGAAGAGGGCGAGCCATTCTTCGTGTGGTGGAACGGCACGCGCATGCATTTTCGCACCCACGTCAAGGAGGAGCATCGCGGGCTCTCCGGCCCGGGCGGCAACGAGTACCAGGACGGGATGGTCGAGCATGACATGCATGTGGGCGAGCTATTAAAGCTGTTGGATGAGCTCGGCATCGCCGACGACACCATTGTGTTTTACTCGACCGACAACGGCCCGCATTTCAATACGTGGCCCGATGCGGGCACGACGATTTTCCGCAGCGAGAAGAACTCGAACTGGGAAGGCGCTTACCGCGTGCCCGCTTTCGTGCGCTGGCCCGGCAACTTCCCGGCCGGCAAGACGCTCAACGGCATCGTCTCGCACGAGGACTGGCTGCCGACCTTCGCCGCCGCCGCCGGGAATCCCGACGTTGCGGAGGAACTTGCCGAAGGCGTCGAGCTGAACGGCCGCAAATACAAGAACTACATCGACGGCAAGAACATGCTGCCCTATTTCAGCGGCGACGTGGATCAATCGCCTCGCGACGAGTTCATCTACGTCAACGACGACGGACAGATTGTTGCGATGCGCTACCAGCCTTGGAAGATCGTGTTCCTGGAAAACCGCGGCAAGGCGTTCGAGGTATGGCGCGAGCCCTTCGTCGAGCTCCGGATTCCCTTGATCTTCAATCTCAGGCGCGATCCCTTCGAGCGGGCCCAGCATAATTCGAACACGTACAACGATTGGGTGCTCGATCGGGCCTTCGCCATCGTGCCGCTGCAAGGCATGGCGTCGAATTTCCTGAAGACCATGCAGGAATATCCACCCAGCCAGGAGCCGGGGTCGTTCAACCTCAGCAAGATCCAGGAGATGCTGGAATCCAACATGGGCGCGCGTTAAGCCCAGACGGGGCCGCCGGAATCACCGGCGGCCCTTTTCATTCAGGAGAAAGTCATGCCCCCCATCTTTCGAGCCGCGGTCGCGCTCGTCGCGCTCCTCCTCGTTGCTTTCGTTGAAAAGGTGACCGACGAGGGCGGCGCGGATTATGTGCCGCCCTCGGACCGCATTGCCACGTTCGACAATGACGGCAATCTATGGGCCGAGAAGCCCGTCTATTTTCAGCTTCTCTTCGCCATCGACCGAGTGAAGGCGCTGGCGCCCGAGCATCCCGAATGGAAGGACAAACAGCCCTTCAAGGCCGCGATCGAGGGCGACATGGAGACGCTCGCCAAGTCCGGCCATGAAGGCATCGCCGAGCTTGTGATGGCGAGCCACGCGGGCATGCCCACGCAGCAGTTTCAACAAATCGTCTCGGCTTGGCTGGCGACCGCCGAGCATCCGCGCTTCAAGCGCAAATACACCGATCTTGTCTATCAGCCGATGCTCGAATTGCTGTCTTACCTGCGGAACAACGGATTCACCACGTACATCGTTTCGGGGGGAGGCATTGAATTCGTGAGGAATTTTTCCGAAGAAAAGTACGGCATTCCGCCCGCGCAAGTCGTCGGCTCCAGCATCAAGACTAAATACGAAGTCATCGACGGCGAACCGACGCTCATGCGCCTGGCGGAGATGAATTTCATCAATGACAAGGAAGGCAAGCCGATCGGCATTAACCAGCACATCGCCCAACGGCCGATCTTTGCATCCGGCAACTCCGACGGCGATTACCAGATGTTGGAATGGACGACGGCGGGCGAAGGACCGAGCTTCGGCCTGATTCTCCATCACACTGACCCCGAGCGCGAATATGCATATGACCGCGACTCCGCGGTGGGCCGTCTCGACAAGGCACTGGACGATGCCTTAGACAAAGGCTGGATCGTCATTGACATGAAGAAAGACTGGAACAGGGTGTTTCCAGCCGCTGAGTAGGTTGCGTGCCCTTCTTCCGCAGATCTTGGTGGTTTGGACCTGCCACACCTTGTAAAGAGGCGTTGCCCAATGTCGCTGACTGGGCGATACAGCAACGGTAGGGTTGGGCACCCCGGAGCGGGTGGCCGAGGATGGTGTCAGTCGGCACCGAGTAAAACAGCGCCCTAAGGGCGCTGTCCAAGGAGAAGGATCTCATGAAACGATTGAGCCACGTCTTGTGTGGTGTCGCGGCCGCGCTGACGGTCGTCGCCATCGCCCCCGTCGCCAACGCTCAGGCGTTGCTGGTTTACAAGGAAGGCGCCACCGACGCCCAGATCAAGAAAGACCGCGTTGCCTGCCACGAATGGGCAGTTCAGCAGACGAATTTCGATCCGACCGCTACATTCAAGGCCCAGGAGGCCGGTATCCGGACCAAGACGATTATGGAGGTCTCGACCGCACTGAACGAAGCGTCGGCGGGAACCGATCCACGTTGGACTGCCGGCGGCTTCGGCAATACGCGTACGTCCGCGGATGTGCGTCGCCTGAACGCGCTTTATGCTGATTATCTTAAGGCCGGGGCGCTGTGTCTCGAAGGCCGCGGCTACGTCGTTACTCAATAGGAGCTCAGACCATGCGATCCATGATTTCCAAAGCGGGCCTCGGGCTCGTCTGTCTGCTTGCGGCGCCGGCGACCGTTTCCGCCGCGGAGGGCACCTATATGTGCGCCGTCACGGATGTGTATGAATGTATTGAAGTGGCTGGCTGTAAGCGCGTATCGCTCGACTTCGCAAACCTGGCGCCGGTGCTGAAGTTCGACTTCGATAAGAACATGATTACTTCGGACGACCTCGGCAGTGAGCCGCGCGAGGTCGACCTAAAGAACGTGGAGAAGAAGGGCGAAGTCATTCTGCTTCATGGTATTGGCGATAACGAGGAGTCACCGCGTTCCTTCAGTGGGGCCATCTCCACGAAGACCGGAAAAATCCACGGTGGTATTACTACGGCTGACGCGACCCTGTCTTTGGCCGGCGACTGCGTCGACAGCTTCTAGGCTGAACTCCGGCGGACGATACAGTCGGCACGAAACAACAGGCTTTCT
>JARRPE010000093.1:0-5595 GCA_037383205.1 Methyloceanibacter sp. | reverse complement strand
CGCGACCCTGTCTTTGGCCGGCGACTGCGTCGACAGCTTCTAGGCTGAACTCCGTCGGACGATACAGTCGGCACGAACCAACAGGCTTTCTTGCAACGGGCGGGTGCTGGCACCCGCCCGTTCTTCATGGGAAAGTACCTGGCTATGAGCTCCATTCAGGGCGCGGAGTCATTTTGGATAATCGATGCTGTACCGCTATGAGTGAGTCATCGACCGAGGCGCCGGCGGGCGGGAACGGATCGGCATTGCCCCTGCGTTCGAAATTGTTTCTGTTGATGGGCGTCGCGGCCCTCGCGGCCATAGCCATTCTCGCCGTGGGTCTCATCGTGAATATCGTCGCCTCGGACATGGCTGTACCCGCGGTCCGCGCGGCGGAGGACGAGAGCGTCGCGGACGCAGGCCTAGCTTCGTCGAGCAATTTGAGCTTCATCGGGAGCGAGAGGTGCATTGGGTGCCACCAAGACGTGGGGACGCATTGGCGTCCGTCCCAGCATGCCCATGCCATGGCCCACGCGACGGCCGATACGGTTCTAGGAGACTTCAACAACACGACGTTCGACTATTTCGGCGTCACGTCCCGCTTCTTCACCAAGGACGGCAAGTTTTTCGTCGAGACAGACGGGCCCGATGGCGGCGTTGAGACCTTCGAGGTCAAATACACGTTCGGCCTCGACCCCTTGCAGCAATACCTCATCGAGTTTCCCGATGGGCGCGTACAGGCACTCACAATCGCCTGGGACAGCCGGCCCAAGACGGATGGCGGTCAGCGCTGGTTTCACCTCTATCCCAACGAGAAGATCGGCCATGACGATCCGCTGCATTGGACCAAGCTGAATCAGAACTGGAACTTCATGTGCGCCGAGTGCCACTCGACCGGCGTCGCCAAGAACTATGACCCCAAGACCAAGCGCTACCACACGACCTGGAAGGAAATCACGGTGGGGTGCGAGGCCTGTCACGGGGAAGGCTCGGCCCATTTGGCCTGGGCGGAAGAGCATGCCGCTGCGAACAAAGAGGGCGGCACCGGACCGGCCGGTGACAACGCGCTCGGTCTTTTGGCCCGCTTCGACGAACGGACCGGCGTTTCGTGGTCGCTCGATGCGCAGACAAAACAGCCGAAGCGGAGCACGCCGCCGATGTCCGTACGCAAGGAAGTCGAGATGTGCGGACGCTGTCATGCGCGCCGGGGAATCCTCTCCGAAGACTTCGTGCCGGGCCGGCCCTTGTCGGACAGTCACCAGGTGGCGCTGATCTCGCGCGGTCTTTTCCAAGCGGACGGGCAGATGCTCGACGAGGTTTACAATTACGGCCAGTTCAAACAATCCAAGATGTTCGCAGCGGGCGTCACCTGCAGCGACTGCCACGATCCGCATAGCGCGAAGTTGCGCGCGCCGGGCGCGGGGGTCTGCATGCAATGCCACGCCGAAACCTATGCGGCGCCCAGCCATACGCGTCACGAAGGCGCCGACGCGCCGAACTGCATCTCCTGCCACATGCCTGCGCGCGAGTTCATGGTCATCGATACGCGGCATGACCATTCCTTCCGCGTGCCGCGGCCCGACCTGTCGGTGACGCTCGGCGTCGACAACGCCTGCACCGATTGCCACACGGACAAGACGGCCGAATGGGCGGCCCAAGCCATCGAGGATTGGTACGGTCCCGAGCGCAAGGGCTATCAGAATTTCGGTCCGGCTTTTCACGCGGCGTGGACCGGTGCGCCCGATGCCGCAGCGTTGCTTGCGGCCGTGGCCGAGAATGCCGCGACGCCGGCTTTCGTGCGAGCCAGCGCCATTGCGGAACTGACGGCACATCCGTCGGAGCGGACGGCTGACATCGTGCGTAAAGGCCTCGCCGATCCCGATCCCCTCGTGCGGCTCGCGGCGCTCGACCATCTGGAGACCGCACCCGGGGCTCAGCTCTGGCCGCTCATCGCGCCGCTTCTGGACGACCCGGTGCGCGGTGTGAGGAGTGGTGCCGGCTTCCTGCTCGCCGGAACGCCGGAGGAAACCCTGTCGGAGGCCGATCGTGCGCGCCTTGAGAAGGCCGAAAAGGATTTCGTCGCCGCGCAGATGCTGAATGCGGATCGGCCCGAGTCGCAGGCGCTGCTGGCGCGTTACTACATCCGCAAGGGAGACTTCGGTAAAGCCGAGGCGGCCTACAAGACCGCTCTTGAGCTCAGCCCGCATTTCACGCCGGGCGCCGTCAACCTCGCCGATCTGTATCGGGAGCAAGGACGCGACGGGGAGGGGATCGCCGTTTTGCGCGAAGCTATTCGGCTTTCCCCGAATGACGGGGGTCTGCACCATGCGCTGGGTCTGGCGCTGGTGCGCCAGGAGATGTCGGACGAGGCCATAGAGGAGCTGGCGCGGGCCGCGGAGCTGGAGCCGGATCGGGTGCGCTACACCTATGTTTATGCGGTGGGGCTCAATTCCATCGGCAAGCGCGCAAAGGCCGTAGACGTTCTGAAGTCGGCGCTCGAACGGCACCCGCAGAACCCGGACGTGTTGACCGCGTTGGTAAATTACTCTCGCGAGGAGGGCGACTTGAGGGGTGCGCTGACCTATGCGCAGCGGCTGGCCAAGGCGAACCCGGCTAATCCGGACGTCAAGGCTCTGATCGAAGGGCTGACGAAGCAGCTCATGAATCAGCAAGGCGCACAGTAGCGGTCAGGCCGTTCGGGTGCCCAGGATCAGCGAGACGCCGAACAGCAGCACCACCCCCGCGCCGCCGATCTCTAAAACACGGCCCAGCATTCGGCGTGCCCCTTCCGTCCGCGAAAAGAAGATCAGGAGCCGCTCGCGCGATAGGGTGGCCAGAACGGCGACGGCGGCGACAGTCAGAACCATCCCTGCCGCCATGGCGGCGGTGATCGCAAGGCCGGCGGCAAGGAGGCCGCGAGCCAGTGCGTAACTCATGATGAAGGTCGTCAGTGGGCAGGGCACAAGGCCGGTGACGAAGGCCAGCGTCCGGCCCTTTTGCGGGGGCTCCCCGCGGTCGTCACCGGGCGGGCGTGCGCGCAGCACGGCGCGCCAAACCAGATAGGCGCCGATCAGCACGACCAAGATGCCACTGGCGAGCTCGAACTGGGGCGTCCGTCCCCCCACGGCAAAGACGCGCGAAATGACGGCGAAACCGGCAAGGACCAGCACAATCGCGATGCCGACATGGGTGAGGGCGAGAATCGCGCCATTGGCGATGCTGGATCGCAGGCTGCCCTTCTGTCCGAGATGGTATGAGAACAGCACGGTCTTGCCGTGCCCCGGCATCATCGCATGCAGAATGCCGAACAGGACGGCGGCGGCCATGGCGGCCGCGAGCGCCGGGCCGCTGCCGCTAGCGACATCGCGCAGTCCGCTGCCCAGACCTTCGTAGAGCCAGCGTTGAAGGGCGATAAGATCTTCCATGACTTCGGCTGTTTCACACGAGGGCGTGCGTTCAGCAAGTCACGTGCGCGTGCGGTTGCGGACCCAAAAAGGCCGCAAAAAATTTGCCGTCGGAAAAGCCGGTCTAGCGGAAGAAGGGACCCGAGCGCCAAGCCGGAGTGGGCTGGCTGATCCCAGGCGCCGGAATGGCGATGCCGTTGCCGTAGTCCGACGCGAAGGTCGAGCTTTCGCCGTTGCTGGCGAAGGGCATGGCCAGGGAGCTGCCTTCGAACTGGGGCAGGCTGTAGCTCGGCGAGAGGCCGAGATGTTCGGCCGCGCTCTTCGGAATCTCCGCGTCCTCGCCCTGAATCTCAAAAGCACCGGCGCTGAGCGGCATCAGAGCCACGCTCGAAGCGGCGACAAGCGCTAGATAGAAAGCACGCATCAGTGTCATCCCTCGTCCTGCGATCCCCGTATCGCCATGTCAGGTCCGAAATCCGAACATAACCTTGAGCAAGTCTAGCGCGATTTGCCCGGCCGCGCCAGATGTGGCCTCAGCTTCCCGACATTGTAGTGGCCTGGCGTGACCCTGGCGCCACAAGCGGTAGAGGCGAGAAAAGCCCGGCGCCACGGCGAAATTGCGGCAGGCACCGCAAGCAGCTAAAGCATGGCCTATGGCGCCACGCATCCTCTACATCGTTACGGAAGATTGGTATTTCCTGTCCCACCGCCTGCCCATGGCGCGCGCGGCCAAAAAGGCGGGCTATGAGGTCCATGTAGCCGCCCGGATGCTCGATGGCGCGGCGGCGATCGAGGCGGAAGGCTTCGTCCCCCACAGGCTGAGCTGGAGCCGGGGGAGCATTTCGGCGCGCGACAGTCTTTCCGCGGTTCTGGAGTTGCGGGGCCTGATTCGCGGCGTCGAGCCGGACCTCGTTCACAACGTGGCCCTGAAGCCCGTTCTGCTCGGTACGCTGGCGAGCTTCGGCCTCAAGGAGGTCGCGGTCGTCAACAGCCTGACCGGCATGGGGGCGCTGTTCGTCGACGGCAGCGGGGCCAGCAAACTCACGCGCAGGCTCGTGGTATTGGCCCTGAGCCGTCTCTTGCGGCGTAAGCGGTCCATCACAGTCGTCCAGAACCCGGAAGACCGGGCCTTCGTTGCGGGGCTCAGTGTACCCGAAGAGGCGATCACGATCATCGCGGGCTCCGGCGTGGACATCGACAAGTACCAGGCGCTGCCGGAGCCGGAAGGCACGGTCACGGCCGCCTTTGTCGGCCGCATGGTGCATCATAAGGGCGTCCTGACGCTCGTGGACGCCTTCCGCCGTGCCACCAGCGGCGCCCCGCCCGGTGAAGCGTCCGAACTGCACCTGCTCCTCGCGGGCGATTGCGACGCGGAGAATCCAGGGTCGCTTGCGCCCGAGCAGTTGCGGGAGTTTGCGTCCGCCTACGGGATTGACTGGCTCGGTCACGTGAAGGACGTGCGGGAGGTCTGGAGCAAGGCTCATTTCGCCGTGCAGCCATCCCGTGGAGGAGAGGGCCTGCCGAAGAGCCTCCTGGAGGCGGCCGCTTGTGGACGGCCCATGGTGGCGACGGACGTCCCCGGCTGCCGGGAGATATCCATTCCCGGCGAGACAGGGTTCTTGGTGCCGGTCGACGACGCGGATGCTCTTGCCGCTGCCATGTTGGAACTCGCGCGGGATGCCGGGCTTCGGCAACGCTATGGCGCCGAGGCGCGGCGGCTCACGGAGAAGAAGTTCTCCTCGCAAGCGATCGGCCAGGAAACGGCCGCGCTCTATGGGCGTCTGATTGCCAGCTAGAGAGCCGGCTTCTGCGGTTCGCGCATCATCTTCTTGATGCCTTCGGCGCTGTCGATCTCGGGCCTCCAACCCGTCGCCATCAGCTTGGCCGGGTCGATCTCGAACGTGCCGCAAACCCGTTCCCAGTCGGCTTCGCGCCCGAAGGATTTCATCAACCGGCGAATGGCCCTGTGGGGCATCTTCACCAGCTGCGGCGGCCGGCCCAGCCCCTCGCGCATGGCGGCGACCATGCCGGCAACGCTGATCGATTCCGCATCGGCGACCAGATAGGTCTCGTTGCGCGTCTCCTCCGTCTGAAGCACATGGGCGACCGCGGCGATGAGGTTGTCGATCGAGAGCAGCGATCGGCGATTGTCCAGCCCGCCGAACGGCAACGGCATGGGCGTCTTGGCGATGGTGGCGAGCGAGGCGATGTT
>JARRPE010000092.1:0-6419 GCA_037383205.1 Methyloceanibacter sp. | reverse complement strand
GTACCGCTCGGCTATCTACACGTTCTCGGATGACCAGGCCGAAGCCGCGAAGAACTCCAAGGCGGCCTACGATGCGGCGCTCAAGGCGCAAGGCATGGGAAGCATTACCACGGAGATCGCGCCTGCCCCGGCGTTCTATTTCGCGGAAGCCTACCACCAGCAATATCTCGCCAAGAACCCGGCGGGCTATTGCGGCCTTGGCGGCACGGGCGTCTCCTGCCCGATTGGGACTGGTGTCGACGCCTAGCTCCGAATGAAGCCTAGCTCCGGATGAAGCCGATGATGTCCTTGGTCTTGGCCAGGATGGGATCGGCGACGCTATGCGCGCGGGACGCGCCATCGGCCAAGATGCGGTCGATCTCCACCGGGTCCGACAGCAGCCGGCGCATCTCATCGCCGATGGGCGTGAGCTTTTCGGTTGCCAATTCAACAAACGCCTTCTTGAAGGTCGAGAACTCGCCGCCGCCGAAGTCCGCGAGCACGGCGTCCTTGCCCGTCCCGGCCAGCGCCGCGTAGATGCCGACGAGATTGTCGGCCTCGGGGCGTTCTTTCAGGCCGTCGACCTCGGAGGGCAGTGGCTCGGGATCGGTCTTCGCCTTTCGGATCTTCTTGGCGATCGTGTCCTCATCGTCGGTCATGTTGATCCGGCTGAGATCGGACGGGTCCGACTTCGACATCTTTTTGGTGCCGTCGCGGAAGCTCATGACGCGCGTGGCCGCGCCCGCGATCACGGGTTCGGGCAGCGGGAAGAAGCCGCCCGGATAACCTGCCCGCGCGATCGTCTCGGCGAAGTCGTTGTTGAACTTCTGGGCGATGGTTCGGATAGATGTAAAGACCGGCAGACGCCTTCTCGCGATCCTTGCCTGCCTTCTCCTTGAACTGGGTCATGCGGTTGAGCCAGCCGATCCGCGCGACGCAGTTCAGGATCCAGGCGAGTTCCGCATGGCCCGAAACCTGGCTCTGATTGAAGATCGTGCTTTGCTTCGGGTCGATACCGGCGGCGATATATGCGGCCGTGACTTCACGCGTGTTGTGGGTCAGTTCGTCCGGGTCCTGGAACACCGTGATGGCGTGCAGGTCCACCACGCAGTACAGGCACTCATAGTCCGCCTGCATCTCCACGAAGCGTTTGATCGCGCCGAGATAGTTGCCGAGATGGAGATTGCCCGTGGGCTGCACCCCGGAAAAAATGCGCGTGTTATGCGTCGGTGTGTCTTGCACTGCTGCCTGCATGTCCTCGCCCTAAGCCACGCGGCGTTATGGCGTGGGGCAGGCGCGCACGCAAGGCTCGTCTACGAATGGGCGGCTCGTCTATGAATGGCCGGCTCCTCTACCTACGCCCGGCCTCCGGCGTCAGCCGAGCGAGGCTTCCATCGCTCGGATCTGATCGGCGATCTCGACGACACGCTGGGCCATGGCAAAATGCAGCCGCTCGACCATGTGGCCCTCGACCACGATGACGCCCTTCTTCTCGTTCTCCGGCCGGCCGAAGGCGTCGATGACCTTGCGCGACCATTCGACCTCCTCCTCGCTCGGCGAGAAGATCTCGTTGCAGGGGCCGACTTGCGTCGGGTGGATCAGCGTCTTGCCGTCCATGCCGAGAATACGCCCCTTTTCGCACTCCTCGCGGAAGCCCTCGACGTCGCGGAAGTCGTTGTACACGCCGTCGATGATATCGAGCCGGGAGGCACGCGCGGCGGCCAGCGACATGGCGAGCCAGGGCACCACGGCGAAACGGTCGTGCAGCGCACGGGCGCGGCTTTCCTTGATGAGGTCGTTGGTGCCCATGACGAGGCAATCGAGCCGGTTGTCGTCGTAGACCGCGCGCGCGGCAATGGTGCGCGCGTTGAGGATGGCCATGGGCGTCTCCATCATGGCCCACAGCCGCACCTTCTTCGGCGCATGCACGCTTTGCAGCAGCTTGGCGGCGGAGATGATGTCGCCGGAGTGGATGACTTTGGGAATGAGGATCGCGTCCGGCGCGGCCTCGCAGGCGGCCATGATGTCCGCCGCACCCCAAGGCGTCTCAAGCGCGTTGACGCGAATCACCACTTCCCGGTTGCCATAGCCGCCGGCGGCCGCGGCCGCGCAGACCTGCTCCCGGGCCATGACCTTGTCGTCCGGCGCGACGGCGTCTTCGAGGTCGAAGATCAGCGCATCGGCCGGGATTGACTTGGCCTTTTCCAGGGCCCTGGCGTTGGAGCCGGGCATATAGAGCACGCTGCGTCGTGGACGACCTGCCATTCGAATTCCCCCAAATAATTGAGGCCCGATATTGCACTGCAACATCGCCGCGGCGCAACCCAGCCGAGACCGTCCCTTGGTCTAACTCAGCGCCCGAGGAGTTCTTTGACGAAGGTTCGCGGCTTCAGGGCGCCCGTGAGCGTGCCGATGGCAAAATAGAGCACGAGACCGAACGCGATGAGCGCGGCAAGGGCTATGACCTGCACCAGAAGCCCATAGGTGGGGTCGAAATAGGGGTACAACATCGACGTGGCCCACCACAGACCGAGGCCCATGGCGATGCTGGCAAGGACGATGCCGAGAAAGGCCAAGCGAAAGCGCCCGTCCAGGATGAACTCGCCGCGCTTTCGAAGCGACCAGGCGAGTAGCACCACGTTGAGCCAGCCGGTAAGGCTGGTGGCGAGCGCGATGCCTGAGGGCCCGATCGCATAGAAGAGCACGACGGAGAGCACGGCCCCCAGCGTCATGGCGATGCCCGAATAGATCATCGGCGTCTTGGTGTTCTCGCGGGCGAAGAAGCTCGGCTGCAGGGCTTTCACGATCACATAGGCCGGCAGCCCCAGCGACAGCATTGCCAGCATCCCCGACGACGCTTGGGCATCGGTCGCGGTGAAGGCGCCGCGCTCGAACAGGACGCGGATGATGGGCTCTGCGCACACGAACATGGCAACGGCCGCCGGCACCGTCAGCAGCAGCGAAAACTCCAGCGCCCTGTTCTCGCTGTCGACAACCGCGTCATGATCACCCAACCGCAGCTTGTGGCTGAGGTCTGGGAGCAGCACGACGCCGACCGCGACCCCGATAAGACCGAGCGGAAGCTGGAAGATACGATCCGCGTAGTACAGCCACGACACGACACGGCCTTCGAGGCTGGCCACGATGGTTGCAATCACGATCGAGATCTGCGCCATGCCGCCGGCAATGATACCGGGGATCGCGAGGTGCACGAGCCGCTTCATGTCGTCGGACCATTGCGGCCGCTCGAGCTTCAGCCGCAGCCCCGTGCGGACGGCGGCGAAGACGACGATGGCCACCTGCAGGAGCCCTGAGATCGCCACACCCCAGGCAAGCGCGACGCCCGCGACCTCATCTTGGCCATTTCCCGTCGCGATGAGGCCGAGCAGCACGGAGATCAGGACGAAGTTCAAGATGCTCGGCGCGAAAGCGGCGGCGGCGAACTTGCCGAGCGTGTTGAGCAAACCCGTGTAGAGGGCGACCCAGGACATGAAGAGGAGGTACGGCATCGCGATCCGCACCAGCAGAACGGTCAAGCTGAATTTGTCCGGATCCTCCGCAAAGCCGGGCGCCAGAAGCATGACGAGCCAAGGTGCAGCGATCTCCGCCAAGAGCACGACCAAGACCAGAACGGCCGTCAGCCCTGCCAGCGCTTTCGCTGCATAGTCCTTGGCGGCCTCTTCCCCGGCCTCATGAAGCTTCTTTGTGTAGAGTGGAATAAAAGCCGCGTTGAAGGCGCCCTCGGCGAAGATGCGGCGGAACATATTCGGCACGCGCAGCGCGACGAAGAAGGCATCCGAGATGGCCGATGCGCCGAGCACGGCGGCGATCAGGATGTCCCGCACGAAACCAAGCAGTCGGCTGATGACGGTCATGCCGCCGACGGTTGCGAACCCGCGATAGAGCTTCATGGACGCTGCGCCACTTGGAGAGGGACTCAGGAGAGAGCCTGGCCGGAGGTCACGAGAACTCAAGCTCCGGCTCTTGGGTTTCGACAAGCACGCGCGTCAGACGCTCGCGGATGAGGGATTCGCGGCTCGTACTGCCGATCTTCTTGCCCGTGAGGTCCGTCACATAGAACACGTCCACGGCCTTCTCGCCGAAGGTCGCGATATGCGCCGATGCGATGTCGAGATTGAGGTTCGAAATCTCGCGCGTGATCTCGTAGAGCAGGCCGGGCCGGTCGAGCCCGTTGATCTCGATCACCGTCAACGCATCGGACAGCGTGTTGTCGATGATCACTTGCGGCTCCACGGAGAATGCGGACAGGCGCGAGGTGCTGAGCACCTTGGCCTTAATGACATCTACCACGTCGGTCTCGCCCATGAGCATACGCTCGATCGAATTCGCGATCTTGCGGGCGCGCCGCTCTTCGTCCTCGGCGTGATCGAACTCACGCTGAAGATGGATGGTGTCGAGCGCCATGCCGTCGCGCGTCGTCGAAATCTGCGCGTCGGCGATGTTGGCGCCGGCCCCGGTACAGGCGCCGGCCACCATGGCGAGCAACCAGGGATGGTTCGGCGCGAGAAGCGTCAGCTGCGTGACCCCGCGGAACGCGTCCGTCGAAATATGAGTCACGATGACGCTCTTCTGCTCCTCCGCCGAGCGCATGAGTTCGGCGTGTTCGACAATGACGTCGAGATCGGTACGAAGCCAATAGGCCGGGTAGTGCCGGTTGATGAACCGGTCCAGATCCTGCTGCGGCCAATCGGACAGTCTCTCGCGCAAAGCATCCTGGGTACGCTGCAGCCGCTGCGACCGGGTGAGTTCGGTATGTCCACCGCCGAGAATCGGCTCGACCTCATAGTAGAGCGTCCGCAAGAGCTGCCCCTTCCAGCCCGTCCAGGTTCCAGGCCCAACGGCGCAGATGTCGCAAACCGTCAGGATCAGCAGCAATTTGAGACGCTCCCGGCTTTGAACGATGGCGACGAAATCGCTGATCGTCTTCGGGTCGTTGAGATCGCGGCTTTGCGCGAACAGGCTCATGGTGAGGTGCTGCTCGATCAGCCAGGAGACCGTCTCGGTCTCGGACGGCGTGAGCCCTAGACGCGGGCACAGTTCGCGTGCGATTCGCGCGCCGGCGGCGGAGTGGTCCTCGTCCCGCCCCTTGGCCACGTCGTGTAGCAGCGCGGCGACATAGAGCGCACGGCGGTTGTCGATGGTTTTGATAATCTTGCTCGCGAGCGGATGCTCAGCCGCCAGTTCCCCGCGCTCGATGGCATCGAGATAGCCGATGGTACGGACCAGATGCTCGTTGACGGTGAAGTGATGGTACATGTTGAACTGCATCATCGACACGACCCGTCCCCACTCTGGGAGAAATCGGCCTAGGACGCCGGCCTCCGTCATCTTCCGCAAGGCCACTTCCGGATCGCGTGCCGATGTCAGCAGCTTCATGAACAGCTTGTTGGCGATCGGATCCTGGCGCAGGTCTTCGTCGATGAGCCGAAAGTCCGCCCGGATCTGACGCAGGACTTCGGGCGACAACGCGGCTTGGCTCTCGTCCGCCACCACGAACAGCCGGATGAAATTCACGGGATCGGTTTTGAACGCGTCCTTGGCGACCGTGGATATCCGGCCGTTCTCGATCCGGAAGTCCGAGGTGCGGCGCAGCTTCGCGCGGCGGCGCCAATTGAACTGGGCCAGCAACGTGCCCAACGCCGGCGCGGATTTGAGTTGTTTCAATTCCAGCGCCGTGCAGACGATACGCGTCAGCTGGCCGACCTCGAGCGCAATCATGAAATAGTGCTTCATGAAGCGCTCGACGCCGCTCAGGCCTGCGTTGTCGCGATAACCGAGGCGTTCGGCCATGGCGCGCTGAAGATCGAAGCTCAGCCGGTCTTCTTCACGATCCGTGAGAAAGTGGAGGTGACACCGCACGGTCCACAGGAAGAACTCGCAGCGGCGGAAGCTGGCATACTCGGCGTGGGTGAAGACGCCGGCCTCGACGAACTCCTCCTCGGCTTGGTCGGGATAGATATGCTTGGCGAGCCAGTGCAGCGTATGCAGGTCGCGTAGGCCGCCTGTGCCCTCCTTGATGTTGGGCTCGACGAGATAGCGCGAGGCGCCGGCGCGCGAATGACGCGCATGCTGCTCGGCGAGCTTCGCCTCGACGAAGGCGCGCGCGTCCACATCGTGAACCTCACGGCGGAACCGGTGTAAAAACTCCGCGAACAGCTTCTCGTCTCCGAGAATCAACCGCGCATCGAGCAGGGCCGTGCGGATCGTCATGTCCGCCATGCTGAGCCGCACGCACTGGCTGATGGTCCGCGCCGCATGTCCGACCGTGAAGCCGAGATCCCACAGAAGGTACAAGATGTACTCGGCAACGCTTTCGCCCCAGGCGGTCTGCTTGTAAGGCAGCAGGAAGAGCAGGTCTATGTCCGATCCGGGCGCGAGCAGACCCCGCCCGTAACCGCCTTGCGCGACGACGGCCATGC
>JARRPE010000091.1:0-10599 GCA_037383205.1 Methyloceanibacter sp. | reverse complement strand
CGACCGCGAGCAGAATCTCAGCTTCATCGAATTCAACTATATGGTGCTCCAAGCATACGACTTCGTGGAACTCCACCGGCGCGAAGGATGCCGCCTGCAAATGGGCGGTTCCGATCAATGGGGCAATATCGTCACCGGTATCGAGCTCGGCCGGCGGACCGATGGCGTCGAGCTGTTCGGCGTGACCACGCCCCTCCTCACCACCTCCTCCGGCGCCAAGATGGGCAAGACGGCCGAGGGCGCCGTATGGCTCAACCCGGACATGCTGTCTCCCTACGACTATTGGCAGTTTTGGCGCAATGCCGAGGATGCGGACGTGCCGCGCTTCCTCAAGCTCTTTACCGAGCTGCCGCTTGATGAGATCGAGCGGCTCGCCAAGCTCGAAGGCGCCGAGCTCAACGAGGCCAAGAAAATCCTTGCCACCGAAGCGACAGCGCTTGTCCATGGGCGCGACGCGGCGCAACAGGCCGCCGAAACGGCGCGCGCCACATTCGAACAAGGGCAACTCGCTTCCGAGCTTCCGACGGTCGAAATCCCGCGTGCGGATCTGGAGAACGGATTCGGCGTGCTCACGGCCGCCGTACAGGCGGGCTTCGTCAAATCCACCGGCGAGGCCCGGCGCCAGGTGAAGGGCGGCGGCCTCAAGGTCAATGACATAGCGGTCACCGACGAACGGCAAGTCCTGACCCCCGCCGACCTCACGGCGGACGGTGTGATCAAGCTATCGCTCGGTAAGAAAAGGCACGCCCTGATCCGGCCGGTCTAGTTGACCCCCCGGCGCTCCCGGGCATTTTGCAGCGGACGCAGGCGCCGCTTCTTGCGGGGGCGCTCCGCATCGGCGTTTCCTCCGAAGGTCTCCCCAGCCCCCGTCGCCGTACCTTGCGGCAACCCGCTGTTGAAATCGAAGATCTGGCGGAAGATGCCTGGCGTCATCACCGACATCGGATTGACGAGCACGGTCGGGTCGTCGAGCTTGCCCTTGATGGCGAAGGTGATGCCCACCACCCCCTCGCCTTGGCGGCCGACCAGGACACGCCCGAGAACGGGCACCGCGCCGAGTGCGGAGTTGAGACCGTAGAGCGGCACATAGGTTCCGCCCAAATCCAGCTTCCGCTTATTGAAATCGATTGTGCCGCGGAGGGTCGCACCGAGTTCGGGACCGTTCACGTAGGCATCGTCGAGCTGGAACTTTCCGGCGCCGGCGATAAATGGCGCCCGCAGCCGCCGGAACACGATCTTGCGTTTGGCGTCCTTCTGGTGCTGTCCAAGTACCGCGGTGGAGCTGGGATCGCTGAGGACGTCGGCGACGACGGCATCGCCCACGACGGCAAAATCGCGCACCCGCAGCGTGCCCGTCTTCGTGACGGCGCCCGCGTCCATGTTGACGCGCAGCGATGCGGTGCCGCCTTGGAGGCTCCGGTAGAAACCGATCAGCCGAAACGCCGTGCCCGCATCGTCCGCGTTGGCCGTCAGGACCCGCGAGCCGTTGTTGTCCTGCAGCTCGACCTTGATCGGTTTCTGACCGCTGAGCAGCCCTCGCCCATTCAGGGCCACCAATTCACCGCCGCGCTTCGTGAGAGACACATCCACGTCCGTCGCGTAACTATTGTCGTAGCCCACGAGCCGGCCGATTTTCGCCGTAAGGTCGATGTTGCTCGCGCTGTCGGTTTCCGCTTTGGCGCTGTCCGTCAGTTGGTCTGCGGAAATCAGCGTGTGGAAGAACTCCCTGGCATCGTACGAGGGACCCTCGGCGCGAACCTGCATCACGCCATCGTTACGCCGCTGCGCCTCGATGGACATGTCTGTCAGCGTGCCGATCGAAAACTTGGGAAACGAGAGCGCCGTGATCTCGTTGTCGCCGTCCAGCATGATCCGGCCCGATATCCCCAGCCCGTCCCCTGCAATCTGGAAGTTCTCGAGGTCCGTCGAGCCACCCGGCTTCTTGTTCACGACGAAGCTGAGCTTGGCATCCTGGCCCGCCGGTTTCTTCCATCCGAAGGCGTGGAACAGAAGCTGAGCCTTGGTCAGATCGGCGACCATCGTCATGCCGGACGTGTCAGGCTGGCCTGTCCCCTTGCTGAGACCGTTGAGATACAGCGTCACCGGCGTTGAACCTTTGACGATGTCGTTGACCTTGAGGCCGAGCGCGTCCCGCGCGGGCGCATCCAGAATCGCGGTCACCGAAATGGGCGGCTGCTCGCTCTCGGGCGCATAGAAGAGCCGTTGCCAGTGCACGGCGGCGGGCACGTCTTTGATGGTCACATTCCCCGACGCGCTGACGCTCTCGCTTGTCATGTTGACGTCGACGACACCTCCCTCGATCGCCAGATCTCCCACGAGACCAGGCGTGATGGCGTTCTCGAGGCGTGCGGCCCCTGCGATCTTTATATCCCGGGGGTTGAGGTCTTCGACGAGCGGAATGTTGAAGGTGAACTCGCCGGTGGCGGTGCCGCCCAAGAAATCCGGTTTCAGTCCCACGCCGCTAATGAACGCAAAGGGCTCATAGTCGAGCAGCGTCGTGACCGCGGGTGTCGGCGCCGCGCCACGGAAAGTAACGACGCCCATATTCGGGTTCTCGCGGATATCGGCCACGTAGAAGCGCCCGTCGCTCACGTCGATCTCCATCCCGTTGGCCACCGAGACCTTGCCCTGCGGGATGTCCACGGCGAACTGCGCGCCGGCCATGGTCACCGTTCCCTCGCCGGTGCGGACGGGCGGCAATTCCGGGATATAGGCGATGGACGTGCCGGTGAACTTCAAGTCCAAGGCAACCGCATCGCTCGGGATGGGACGGCCCTGCTTGACGTCTTCCATCGGGCTGATCTTCCCCGACAACCGGACAGCTGCCTCGCCGGCGCTGTTGTCGATCTCCCCTTTCGCGGAGATTTCCGCATCGCCGGCCCGGATGACGAAGCGCGATAGTTTCACGCTACCGTCGGCGGCAGAGATGCTCCCATTCATCTGCCACTTATCGACCTGCGTGGGACCAAGACCGAGTTCCTCAACGCCCAACACCGAGTCATTGGCCTTGATGTCGAAGTTCCACGCGGTGATCTCGTTCTTCTCACCGATGACCGGAACGAACGCCCCGCTGAAAGTGACGTAGGAGTTTTCGCCCCACCGCAATGTGGACGGCGCAAGTTCGATGATCCTGGTTTCCTTGATATAGCGGATCGTGAGTTCGCCTCGGTCGATCCGCACGGGCGTATCGGGGTCCCATGGCGGTGTGATCTGACCCGGCGCCAAGCGAACCTTTGCCTCGCCGCCAATGAAGTCGCCATTTGGCGCCAGGTCGGCGACGGCCTCCCCGTCCACGGCCATGTCCAGCGCGCGGAGCAAGCCGATCGTCGGGAAGTTGCCGGCAATCCCGGACGGCACCAGGTTGTTGACCAGTATCTGTGTCTCCAGTCCTGCGGTGCTCTCCTTCTGAGCCGTGCGGACTTCGAACTGCCAGTCCCCCCGGCTCGAGGCCACATTGGCGTCGCCGACGAGGATGCTTCGGTGATCGTGGTGCTCCAGATTGAGCCCGAAGTCTGGCACCTGCCAGAAGGTTTGCGCGCCGTCTTTGTAGAGGACCACAATCGAATCTTTCAGGCCGAAGCGCGTCAGATAGGAGCTGTCGGACCGGCGCACCCGCCGGAAGGCTTCATTGACGGCATTCGTCAGGTTGAAGCGCTTGGTGCTGTCGGCGTCCGGAAGGGCCGGCGCGGCCGGCTGCGAGTCGGACGAAATCGGCCCCCGCATGAGCGGACTGCCATCCTTGGTCGGCTGTGAGAAGGCCAAGGACAGGCCGCTCTGATCGCTGTAGGTCATGAGCAGCCGCGATCCGATGAAATCGACGCTCCCCGCCGCGATCTTGCCCGACAACAGCGCCGAGCCGCTCAGGCCGATGGCCGCGAGCGGGGCCTGAGCCACAACCTCACCGTCCGGATCGATCAGACGGACATCCCGCAAGCGAAGGACCACGCCGGGACCGCTCTCGCCGCGCTGGAGCACAGCGTCGTCGATCTTGACCGTGAGGTCTGTCAGCTGATCGTTGATGGCGTGCTCGATGGGGGCGACGAGACCTGGCAGGGAGATAGGGCCGCGCGACAAGCGTCCATAGCCCAGAACGATGGCGATCAGGCCGATAACGAAAACACCGGCGAAAATCTCTCGAAAGACATGAGCACCGTGGGTCGACAGCCTCGCCAGGTGAATCTGCACCGGCGCCGGGACACTCTTGACCAGTTGGCGCCCTTGCTCGGGCAGCGCCCGGATGGCCTTGCCGCCATGCTTGGTGATCTTGGCCAGGGCCCCTGCGATCGGTTCGTCCATTCAGTCACAGGCCCCAGTGACTTGCCGGAGCCTCCATGCCGCGCCCTTCAATCGAGGAACGCTGTGTTGCATGCATCGCCTCCGCAAGGTCGCATTCTCTGCCTAGCGCGCGTCGATGCATTCGAGCCGGAGCAACAAGTGCCGCGACTATCCCGAATATCCGGTACGAGGAAACGGTTCCGGCACGCGCTCCACTCCAGGCGTGTCGTTAGCACGTGCGCGAGGCAACTCTAAGGTCTCGTTGGATTAAGATGATTGAAAATCGGCTAAACCAAGGCGAATCAAGCTCTAAGCCCACCTTGTCAGACTGTTCGTAAGTGACGATGACAACCAACATGACAAGACTGGCCGGAAACGGTAGAGTTTGCTGAGCAACAGGGTATTGCGCCTTGGCCGTTTACGCCGCCATACCGATTTTCTATGGGCGTAGCGGTTTTGATTGTGCAGACCCGAATGCCGGGTTGTATTTCGCGTTGCGTCACGCGTATTGAGGGGGAGAACCCAGGTATGTTCACCAAGAAACCGGAACCGAGCAGTCCGATGGCCAAGCTGGGCGGCGAGCGCCCCAGCCCTGCTCCGGAATCAAAATCATCACCATTCACGGAGCGGCCGTCGCCGCAACCCAAGCCGGCAGGCCCGGCGATGGGCAAGATGATCCCGTCCATATCCGCGGCAAGGTCCTGGGGTCGATCCGGGGTCTTCGTGTAAGCCTTCAGTCCCAATCCCATGTCGAGGGTGACATCTATCACCAGAGCCTGGCGATCGAACAAGGGGCCTACTTCGAAGGTAAGTCGCGCCGGTCCGACACGCCGCTGGCCGATGAGTCTGCGAGCGCCGGGCATGGTGCCGCCGCGCAATCTTCGGGAAATCCGTTCTCGAGCAACGCCGCCGAGTAGCGACGCGCGTCGCACAATTATCCAGAGACTTCGAAGCCGTGGACGGTCCCACCGCCCACGGCTTCGACTTTTCGGGAGCTACGTCTAGGCGAGCGCTTTTAGGCGTTTGATTGAGCGTCTGAGTTGATCCGCTCTGCCAGCGCCGCCTCGATGAAGGCGTCGATATCGCCGTCGAGAACAGCCGGCGGGTTCGTGTTCTCCACGCCCGTGCGCAAATCCTTCACCAGCTGATAGGGCTGCAACACGTAGGACCGACTCTGGTGTCCCCACCCGATTTCGGATTTGGACGTAGCCGATGCCGACGCCTCCTCCTCCCGCCGCTTGAGTTCGGCCTCATAAAGACGTGCACGAAGCATCGCCCACGCGGTCGCGCGGTTCTTGTGCTGTGACCGTTCATTCTGGCACTGGACGACGATGCCGGTCGGTTCATGAGTAATGCGCACGGCGCTGTCGGTCGTGTTGACGTGCTGCCCACCGGCGCCGGACGCGCGGTAGGTGTCGATCCTTACGTCCTTGTCCTCGATTTCGATCTCGATCGCATCATCGATCGCCGGATAGACCCATACCGAGGCAAAGCTCGTGTGGCGGCGCGCATTGGAATCGAACGGCGAGATACGCACCAGGCGATGCACACCGGATTCCGTCTTGAGCCAGCCGTAGGCGTTCAGCCCTTTGATCAGGATGGTTGCTGACTTGATTCCCGCTTCTTCGCCGGGATTTTCGCCAATCAGCTCGACTTTGTAGCCGCGGTTCTCCGCCCAGCGCATATACATGCGCTCCAGCATCTGGGCCCAATCCTGGCTTTCGGTGCCGCCCGCTCCGGCATGAATCTCCGCATACGCATCGTTCGCGTCCGCCTCCCCCGAGAGCAGCGCCTCAACCTCGCGCTTGTGCGCGTCCTGGCGGAGCTTGCGCAAGGCGTCTTCGGCCTCGGCGACGATGTTCTCGTCACCCTCTTCTTCACCGAGTGCGGCCAGCGTTACGTTGTCGTCGAGCTCCGCTTGAATGCCCTCATAGGCGGCGAGCGCGGCTTCCAGTTGCTGGCGCTCGCGCATGAGCCCTTGCGCGCGGGCCGCATCGTGCCAGAAATCAGGATCTTCGGCTTCGCGATCCAGCTCCGTCAGGCGCGCTCGGGCTTGGTCCGGGTCAAAGATGCCTCCGCAACAGGGAGAGTGACTCTTTGATTTCGTTTACAAGCGCCTCGGTTTCGGCTCGCATCTTGTCCTCGTGATGTCTTGTTGCTTGGGGAAACAGCAGCAGGCGCGGAGTCGATCCGCGCCTGCGATCTCTCCTAGCATCGTATTGTTGCCGATGCGTTCAGGCGGGGGTCAGAAGCGACCGAAAAATCCGCGCCGCTGACGGCGTTGTGGCGGCGGCGAGGCTGCCGGCGGCGGGCTTGCGGCCTGCTGCCGCGCGGCGGGAGCCGCGGCAGCGGTGGGGTAGTTCGGGAACGAGCCTGCCTGCGCCCCTCCATCGTCGGATTCGCCCTGTGCCGCGGCGGCTGCCGAAGCGGAAACTTGTTCGGGCTTGAACGCTTCCATAACCGTTCCCGGCTGGCCTTTCCGGGCCGGCAGGCCGGTTTGATGATTGACGGGCACCATGACCGTGCCCTCGGGCGCGCGGAACGGCTGCGGCGGCACGCCTTCCAACGCCTCCTCAAAGAACTGCTTGACGATCGGGGCTGCGAGGCCGCCGCCGGTTGCGCTGCGGCCCATGGGCTTGGGCTGGTCGTAGCCCACATAGGAGCCGACGACGAGGTCGGGCGTGTAGCCGATGAACCAGGCGTCCTTGTAATTGTTAGTCGTTCCAGTCTTGCCGGCGATGGGCCGATTGAGGGAGACGAGACGCCGGGCCGTGCCGGACGTCACGACGCCTTGCATGATCCCGACCATTTGATAGGCCGCAATGGGATTGACGACCTGCTCGTTCACCTCGACGAGCTCGGGCTCGGGCTGGCCGCCCCATTCGCGCGCCGCGCAGCCGTCGCAGTCGCGCTTGTCGTGTTTCCAGATGGTGCGCCCGTAGCGATTCTGGATACGGTCGATGAAGGTTGCCTCGACCTTGCGTCCGCCATTCGCGATCATCGAATAGGCCGTCACCATGCGGAGCAGCGTGGTTTCGCCCGCGCCGAGAGACATCGACAGCGCCGGCATCAGATTGTCGTATACGCCGAACCGCCGTGAATATTCGGCGATAAGCGGCATTCCGATATCGCGCGACAGACGGACCGTCATGAGGTTCCGGGACTTCTCGATACCGCGCCGCAGCGTCGAGGGACCCGCGCCGCCGCCCGAGTAGTTTTTCGGGCACCAGGGCGGCATGCCGCGTCCTTGGCTCACGCAGATGCGCCCGTCGAGGATGACGCTGTTGGGCGCGTAGCCGTTGTCCAGCGCCGTCAGATAGATGAGCGGCTTGAATGAAGAGCCCGGCTGCCGCAGCGCCTGGGTCGCACGGTCAAACTGGCTTTGATGGAAGCTGAACCCGCCGGCAATCGCGAGGACGCGGCCCGAATGCGGGTCCATCGCCACAAGCGCACCGCTGACCTTTGGAACTTGCTGGAGCGACCATTCGCCGGGCACCGTCTCAGCGACCTCGGTCTGCGGCTCGTCGGTCTCGTCGTCTTTCTTCGGCTTTGCCTCGACCGGCGCCACGTAAATCACGTCACCGGGCTTCAGAGCCGACTGGATCGACTTGCGGGTCCATCGAACCTGCGACGCCGGAATGATACCGGTCTCGCGATCCGTGACCAGCTGGCCCTGCTTGTCGCGGCCCGGGCGAAGCCCGATCTTCGCTTGGTTGTTGCTCACCTCGAGAACGACCGCGAGCTTCCAGGGCTCGATATCGCTCCAAACCGGAATGTCGGCCAGTGTCTTGCCCCAGTCTCCCGAGATCTCGATCGTCTTTTCCGGGCCGCGCCAACCGCCATGGGAGCGGTCGTATCCGGTCAGCCCGTCAACCAGCGCCTCGCGCGCGATCGCCTGCATGCGCGGATTGAGCGATGTGCGGACCGAGAACCCACCGCCGTAAAGCTTGTCCTCGCCGAAGCGGTCGAGAATTTCGCGCCGCACTTCCTCGGCGAAATATTCCGATGCGTGGATCCGCGGACCAAATCTCTTGGCAAGCACGGTCAGCGGCTTCGCCTTCGCGGCCTCGCCTTCTTCCGGCGTCGCGTACCCGTTCTCGACCATCCGGTCGATCACCCAGTTCCGACGGGCCAGAGCACGCTTCTGGTGCTTGATGGGATGGTAGCGGCTAGGCGCCTTCGGCAGCACGGCCAGATAGGCCGCCTCGTCGAGCGTGAGTTCGTTCAGCGCCTTGTCCCAGTAACGCTGCGCCGCGGCCGCGACACCGTAGGCGCCACCGCCGAGATAGATCTCGTTGAGGTAGAGCTCGAGGATCTGGTCTTTCGTGAACGCGCGCTCGATACGGATGGCGAGAATGGCCTCCTTGAGTTTGCGCTCGATGTTCTGATCGCTCGTGAGCAGGAAGTTCTTCGCGACCTGCTGGGTGATAGTCGAGGCGCCCTGCTTGCCGCCGCTGCCAGAACTGAGGTTGGCGACCAGAGCACGAACGATACCTTGAATATCCAGGCCGCCATGCTGGTAAAAATTCTTGTCCTCGGCGGAGAGATACGCGTCGATGACCCGCTTGGGCACCGCCGTGATCGGCACGTAGATCCGGCGCTGCCGCGCGTACTCGGCGATCAGGCGTCCATCGTCGGCATGAATGCGCGTCATGACCGGCGGTTCGTATCGGGCGAGCTTCTCGTAATCGGGCAGTTCTTGCGACACCTTCCACAGCACGAAGGCAACCGCGCCGGCCACGGCAATAGACAGGATCATGCAAGCGGCAAAGACAAAGCCCAGGAACCGCAGGAAAAACCCGCCGCGCTTCTTCTTTTTCCCCTGCTTAGGGGGTGTGACCGGTGCCGTGATGTCCATGTGATCTCTGCTTTTTTGGCCCGCCTGCCGAATGGGCGGAACTTAGAACTTCAACGTAGCCAAGAATATGGCAATAAAACGCAATAGTCGCCGGAAATCCCGCGATTCCGGATCTGCAGACCGAGCATGTGCCGACTATCTCGACCCGTCCCGCCGCTAGAAAGGCGCCCGGGCGACGCGCTTCTTGAAATAATTGTCGACCGCGTCGCTGATGGCTCCGGCCATACGGTCCCGCCAGGCATCGGAGGTGAGCTGTTTCTCGTCCTCCTCGTTCGACAAGAATCCGAGCTCCAGAAGAACCGACGGAACATCCGGCGCCTTGAGCACCCGGAAGCCGGCGGAGCGCAGCTGCTTCGTATGGAGGCGCCCCTTGGCGGCCAACTCGCCCACGATGGAACGGGCCATCACCACGGAGCGGTTGTTGGTCTCGCGCTGCGCGAGATCGATCAGGATGTTGGTGACAACCTCGTCGGAATCCTCGGGGAGCTCAACACCGGCAATGGCGTCGGAGAAGTTTTCCTTGGCAGCCAGCGCCTTCGCCTCTGCATCGCTCGCCTGCTCCGATAGCGTGAAGACCGTCGCGCCGCGCGCATCGTCGATCTCGGCCGGGAAGTAATCCGCGTGTAGCGAGATGAACAGACCGGCGCCCTTCTCCCGTGCGTATTCAACCCGCTCCTTCAACGGCAGGAACGTGTCGTCGTCGCGCGTCATGAACACGTGATAGCGATCCGAGGCCTCCAGCTTGTTGCGCAACCGCTTCGCGAACGCCAGAACCACGTCCTTCTCCTGGACGCCGTTGGCGCTCTTGGCGCCCGGGTCGACGCCACCGTGGCCGGGGTCCAGCACAACGACGGGCTTCTCGTCGGCGGCGGGCGCCATTGCCAGCGGGATCGGCACTTCCTCGGAGCGAGCGGTCTTGCTGCGCTGCTCCTCCTGCTTCGCCAGGAAGGTGTTCTCGTCTGTGGGCACAAGGTCGATCACGAGCCGCGCGGGCTGATCGTCGCGCGCTCCGAGGACGAAGGACCGATCGATGAGAAACGGTCCGCTGATGTCGAGGACGATGCGCGACTTGCCGGGTGCGAACAGGCCGTAGCGAAAAGCCGTTACGAGGCCCCGCTTTTCGTTGCCGATTCCGTCCGGCATCTGAAAGCTGACATCTGCGGCATCGACGATGACCCTGTAGGGATTGCCGAGCGCGAGGACCTTCACATCCACTTTCTTGGATAGGTCGGCAATGAAACGCGTGCGCTCACGGTCTCCCGCGAGGCGCGCGTCTTGCGCGACGGCGCCGCCTTCGGCAAACGCTGTTTGAGGTGCGGCAGCGAACGTAACGGCCCCGATCGGGAGCGCCAGAAGCAACGCCAGCGCCCGCACCCCCAAATGTCGCATGATGCGCATTTCGTCCTAATCGACCTACTCGAACTCCACCTTGCGCACCAAACGCG